>CAKSLR010000068.1 GCA_934467435.1 uncultured Eubacteriales bacterium
GTCGTCCTCGTCATTTGTCAACCCGTAACGCGGACCGAAAACATTGTTTTCTACGGTGATGTTCTTTGCCGAGTTGATATACACGGCGTAATCGGTTGTACGGTTAAGAATACGGTTCCCTGTGATATGGATGTTCTGATAGAGCAGGTAATCCTGTTCGGGGCGGCTGCCGAGACCGAGAATGGAAATCGGGCTGTAAATATCCCGGTTGTTGAAATAGCCGGTGTGTTGAATGAGGTTGTCTTTTACCGTCAGGTTTTCGGTCACGCCGGATTCGCCCCAGAAAATCTCGTAATGGATTGCCACGGCACCCATTCCGATGTTGATGAGCGAACAGTTCTTGATGGTGGCGTCCGATGCCTTGATGAGCAGCCCGCGCGAGCGGATGTTCCGTACAAGGGTGTTGTCGAACAGGAAACCGTTGGAGGACATCGACATGTTGTCAATCAGCACCTTGTGGTTCGGTTCCCAGCGGTTATCGGTCATATCATACCCGGAAAGGGCGTTGAAGTTGACGGCGGAGGCGGCAACGGTCACCGTATAGTAGGTCAGGGATTTCTGGTAATCGGCTCCGCTCTCCGTAATGGTCACAGTCTCGGTTACCCCCTGTACAGTCGCGCTCAGGGCGGCGGTATCGCAAACCAACTGTCCCTTTGCGGTATAGATATACACACGGTCGCCTACAATGAAGGGGGAACAGAGCCCATTCGGCGCCCAGTTTTTGTTGTTGCGGTAACTGTATTCGGAAAGATTGCCCTTGTAGGTGATGGTGGCGGTGCCGTCCCCGTTATCGGTGATGGCGTGGACTCTGCCGTGAACGGCGTTCTGATTCGTGCCGTCGTCACACATATTCTCAAACAGGCAACTGGTCACCCGGCTGCCCTCTTTGCACTTGGTGGTGTGGGTGGCATCGATGGATCCGATGTGGGCGGGGGAGCCGCGGCGGCGCCCCTGTGCATCGATTGAAACTTCAAGATCCACGCCGTAGGCGCTTTCCCACGCACGGTAGGAGTTGTAAGTTCCCGCATCAATCAGCGCACCGTTTTTGGTGGTGTCCAGCACGCGGTCATACGAGGTGGCGCTGCGGTTGTTTTGCTCCACAAACGCGAACCCGGCAGCCGCGCCGTAAACCGTCATGTCGCAGAAGGAGACGCCCTCCGAGCCGCCGACATAAACTGTCGTGCCACCGTTGGAGGCGCGGCAGGTCAGCACGTCGCCTTTTTCGATCATATTGTAATACGTGGAAGATACACGGATGCTCATGGTGCCGTCCGCATTTTTTGTGATACTCTCGAAGCCCGCATCCACATAGGCATAATAGGTACCGGCGTGCTGTGCGCCCATACCGGTGGTATCATAATAGTTCGGGTCGGTATTGCCGAATTCGTTCATCATGCCCGCCCCGGTAATCACCAGCAGGGTGTTGTTCTGTTGCTTTTCCAGTACATAGACCTGCCCGCAGGACTGCTGCGCGTAGCCGATGGTAAGACCGTAGAGGGTGACCCCCTGACAGTTACCGATGGAGATGAGGTTATCCAGCCGCACGGCGCGTTCCACCATCACGCCGTACCCGTAAACGGCTTTGTTCCGTATGCCGCTGAAGGTCAGGGTGGAGATTACGCTGTAAGCGCCGGGGGCGAGAATCACATCCGCATCTGCGGCAAGCGACGCGGTGATGTAGGCGGGCAGGGCAGGGGAGGTGCCGTTTTCCGTGCGCACCGCGGTGCGCCGCGCCTTACCGACAAACTGATCTTTATCGACCTGTGGCAAAAGGGATTCGTCCGCTCCCACTTCCGCACGGTGGTTGACATGGGTCAGTGTGTCGCCGCTTTTATAGGTGTTTTCCGTGTCGGTCAGGGTGGCGGAGGTGTTGGCGTCCGCCAGTACATAGGCGTTCTGCTGCAGGGTCAGCGTGCCGCCTACGGTGTTTCCGACCACATACAGGTGGCGGTTGTTTTTTGCCGTGAGCGCGGTTATGGTATTTTCAAACACCACAACGTTATCGCCGTCCGTCAGGATAACGGGGGAAGAGAAGTTGTTGCGGGCAATCAGAATGTCGCTGCCGCCCGCTACCGCAACGGCGGCGGTGGCGGCGGTAATGGTATTGCCCCGGATCTCCGCGCCGGTGCCGTGAAGGTAAAATCCGTACGCCCCGGAAACGATGGTATTGCCTTTGGCGTAGATGCCGTCCTCTGACAGGTCGCGGACGGCGAGCGAGAGGACGGAGAGCGTGCTGTCGATCAGGTACGCGCCACCGGTGCCGGCAGAGAGGACAATGCCGTTCTGCACGCCGCCCGCAATATCCACAGAGCGGAAGTACACGTTTTCGGTCCCGCTGACCGCAACGGCGCTGGTTCCGCTGCTGTTGATGGTGACGGCTTCAAAGGAGAGGTCGGCGCCGCCTTCGGTCATCAGGGCAGGCGCTTCGCTTTCCAGCAGATTGAAAGTCAGATGGGAAAGGGTCATGCGGCTGACGTTCGCCAGGCGGATGCTGTTCTTTGCGTAGATGGTGATCCCCTTGGCGTCATAGTTCCGCCCGATGTCGGTCGAATCAAAGAGCAGGGGATTGTGGTCGGTGACGGTGTAAATGGCACCGGGAGTGACACTGCCGGTGCGAATGGCGTTGACCAGTTCTTCGGCGGCAATGGGGGTGCCGTTCTGCTCCTGCCCGCTGACGGCGGCGTAAGCAATGACCGCATCGGCATAGGCAAACAGGCGGTGGATGACGGGCAGGACGGCGCGGGCTTCGTCACTGTCCTGTGAAAGAATGCGGGCAGCATAGGTTTCGGCACTGTATGCCAACGTACGGCTGACCGCGTCTCCCTCCCGCAGGCGGAAATAGAATACCGTTCGCATATCGGCGGGGGCGATGCCGTCCAAAAAGACGCGGCAATGCCCGCCACCCTGCATCACCAGAGGGTAGCTGCCGCGCAGACTGCCTTCGCGGAAGGCGGGGTCGGTCGCCACTTCCAGGCGAACGTCGGAAGTACCCTTGCCCGTGTCCGCCTGCGCATAAAGTACAAAGGAAGGAAGATTGCCGAGCACAAGGGCTGCCCCCGCCAGCCGGATATCGGTCAGGGTGGCGGTGCCGGACGCGGCAAAATGGTTTTCATAGATCATGGTTGGCATCGCCTTTTCTTCTTCGGTCAGAGCGGCGTTTGCCAGTTGGGTTATACGGTAAAGAAAATATTCCTGCGCTTCGGCACCGTAATTCAGCATGGTGCAGGCAAGCCGATAGAGCGCTTCACCGCGGGGCGTGCTGCTGCCGCGGTATAGGCGAAGCAGTCCTTCTGCGTAATGCTGCACGCCGCCTTCACACACTTCACCGTAAAGAATCGTGTCGCCGGTTTTGATGTAGGCGCGCATCCGCAGGGTGCTTTGCATGTTTTTTGCCGCAATGCCGGGATAGGTGAAGATGTAACGGTTTTCTCCGTTCGCCTCCCCTTCCGTCAGGGCATATTCTGCACGATAGACGGTTTCCGTCTCTTCTTCGGGGAAGACCAGCACGCCGTATTCATCTGCACCGGCAATCAGCGCGGGGTCAAAATAGGTATAAAGGCGCAGCCGGATGTCACCGGCAAGCGAGGTGCCGACAGCGTACAGGCGCGCATCGGGAGAAAGGGCAAAACTGCCCGCAAGATCGACAAGCGCCTCGCTGTTTTGGGTGGTGGCGTGTACGGTGGCCGTAGACTGCATTACGGGGGAGAAGGCAACGGTGGTGCCTTCTGTGCCGTGAAAACGCAATTCCAACACATCTCCCACATCCATGGCAATGCCGCCCTGCGGTGTGAAACTGCCGCTTTCCGTTACCGTGCGGGTAAAGATGTCGGATGTAGTGCCGTCCGCCCGGCGTAGTCTGGCGCGCAGTTCGGTGGGGGCGCTTGCACGGCAAGGTGTCGCGGAAAGGGTGTAAGTGGCGATGATGGGAGAACGGAAGAGCAGCACCGTATCATATGATGCGCCGATGGTGAGGGAGGCGGAGGACACCGTACCCGCTCCTGCTTTGCCGCCGAAGGCGCCGTTCTCTTCCGAGAAGACGGGCAGGGCATAGACGGCATGGTTCCCTGCTGCACTGTACCCGGCATAGAACCCACCGCTCCCCTGAATGCCGCACAGGCTCTTTGCCATGCGGTACGTCTCTCCCGCATAGGCGGTGTAGGTCACGACCGGGGAAAGGTAGGCGTAGGGGGTCGCGTTGGCGTCCGCACGCTTATAGGCGAACAGCAGCCGGTCGCCCGCATCCATCGTGATATTCGGGATGGCGGAAAAACCGGGGGCGTAACTTGCGGTTTTGTCGGGGGAGGTATAGGTCTGCCAGTTTCCCGATTGCGGGAAAATCATTTCCCCGTTGAGGAAGATCGCAAAGTCGATGGCAATCACGTTGTTTGCGTTTTCCGCCCAGGCGCGGAGTTCTTCCATCGAGAGGGTCACGGTTCCTGCACGGGGTGCGGTGTAGGCAATGGCGGTGGCACTGCCCGGCACGGTAATCATACACCGGGCGCGGGAAGCAAGGTACATGCCCCCGCTCGTCCACTGGCTGCCGTCATTGCCACGCGCTTCCTGGCAGAGGATGTTGTACTGCCGGGAAATGGCGGCAAACGGCGCGTAGTTTTCGGGGTTGGCGATGGGAAAGGAGCCAACGGTGTAATTCCCGCGGAATCCGTCGAAGGAAGTGCCGGCGGTGTAAGAAGGAAGTGCGTCCGTAAAACGGTGCGAGGCATGACTTTCCCCGGTATAGGAGGAGGGAGCAAGTGCCGCCGTTGCCAGCGGAAACAGGCAGGATACGGCGCACAGGAGAACGAAAAAGCGAGTCCATACGGCTGTTTTTTTCATTGTGTAACCTTCTCTTTCTGATTAAAATTTTGTTTACAATTTTCTTCCAAACCCTATTCTGCCACAGGTCGGAGAAAAAGTCAAGGTCAATTGCATCAGAAAATGTGCGGTGCTATGGAGAAAAATTGATTCGTTTTTTGGTTATTTTGCACATATTTAACTTCGCAGTTCGAAAATGCTCTTGCAAAATGGCAAAAGGTGTGGTAACATAAAAGGAAAAAGAAACGCCGTACCTCGCGGGGCAGGGAGAGATCGTTATGGATAAAGAAAAAATCGCGCGCATCAATTTTCTTGCGCGCAAAGCAAAGGCAGAAGGACTTTCCGTCGGGGAAAAAGAGGAGCAGGCTGCGCTGCGGGCGGAGTACCTGACCGAGTTCCACGCGGGGCTGCGCGCGCAACTGGAGCATACCTATATCGAGCGCCCGGACGGTACGCGGGAAAAACTGCGCGAAAAGCAGGCGGACGGGGAAGGCTGATATGCACTACGACCATATTGCCTGGGATTTTAACGGTACCATTCTCGATGATGCGCCGATCGATATGGCGGCGACCAATGTACTGCTTGCACGCCGGCACCTGCCGCTGATTCCCGACCGCGCGACCTACGACCGCCTGTTCCGCTTTCCGATCGAAGAATATTACCGCGATATCGGTTTTGATTTCACGCGGGAATCGTATGCCGATATGGCGGTGGAATGGAATGCGGTCTATCGGGAGATGCAGGCGGACGCACCCACTCAGAAGGGTGTGTCGGAACTGATTCGCCGCATTGCCGCAGCAGGGATCCCTCAGAGTGTGCTTTCCGCATCGGAGGAAGGGATTCTGCGGGAGCAACTCGCATCGCGCGGACTCCTCTCTTATTTTGAAGGGGTTTGGGGGCGCGGTGATGGGCTTGCCGCGGGCAAAACCGATCTGGTGCTGGCATTCCGCGACCGACGCCGCCCCGGGCAGGTGTTGTTTATCGGAGATACCGATCATGACGCGGCGTGCGCCGCGGCAGCAGGGTTTGACTGTGTCCTGTTGACTACGGGGCATCAGTCCGCCGCCCGGCTTGCCCCGCTCGGCGTGCCGCTGTTTTCCGATGGGGATGCGCTTGCCGATTACCTGGCACGGGAGGGATTTTTGTGCCCGAATTGATTTTGTGCGCGGAAGAAGAGCGGTTCGTCCTGGAAAACGGGTGGGATACCGCCATTCCGTTTTCGTTTACCGATGTGAAGGGGGAGGGGCTGACCCTTTCGGTCTTCCCGCAGGCGGAGCACGTAGCGCGCGCCTTCCTTTCCGGGTATGCCGAAAATCCCACTTCCGATGCGGCGCTTTCTTTCCTGTTTCGTGAAATGGCACCGCTTTTGCGGCAGTGGGGGTATCGGGATGACCGTTTTCGCGACCGGTGGGGGTACATTTTGCGTGCCGCCCCGCCGTACCGGGGCAGTTTGGCGTCGGCACGCCGGCTGACAGCAGCGGACGAAGCCATCAACAAAACGACCTATGATCTTGCCGAGACCTGTCGCGCAGGCTGCCTTGCCTTTGGTGTGGAGGACGGCGGGCGGGTGGTTTCGCTTGCCGTGACGCATGAGGCACCGGCGGAAGGGCAGACCCTTGCGGAAGTGGGGGTGGAGACGATTCCCGCCGCACGCCGGCGGGGATACGCCGCGGCGTCCCTTTCCGCTCTCACCGCGGCGCTGACGGCGCGCGGGATGACGGTGGAATACCGTTGCCAGCGCTACAACCACGCTTCCCGCCGCACGGCGCTTGCCGCCGGGTTCTGTGAGGTGGGAAAATATTATTACTATGTAGGAAGAAGGACGGAGACTCATGGCATATGACGGAGGAATGCTGCGCGCGGTTTTGTGTGAGATGAACCGCGCGGCGGCAGGGGCAAAAATCGAGCGCGTCTGCCAACCTGCGGCGGATGAGATCGACCTGATTTTTGCCGACCGCGGTACGCGCCACCGTCTGGTCATCAACGCCGGTGCGGGTAGCCCGCATATGGCGCTGAGCCTGATGGCAAAAGAGAACCCCGCTGTGCCGCCGATGTTCTGTATGCTGCTGCGCAAACACCTTGCCGGCGCTAAACTGATCGGCGGGGAACAGATCGGATTCGACCGGGTAGCGCGACTGCGGTTTGCGGGGTATGACGAGATGGGGTATCCCGCGGAA
>CAKSLR010000069.1 GCA_934467435.1 uncultured Eubacteriales bacterium
GATTCCCGAGGAAAAGCAGACATACTACCTCACCATCGTCTCGGGGGAAGTGCGCCGCCTCTCCCGCCTGGTATCACAACTGTTGGATCTTTCCCGTATGGAGGCGGGGATACAGAAATTCAACTTCACCGATTTTGACGTGTGTGAGGTCGCCCGCCTGATTCTGATTTCGTTTGAAAGCAAAATTGATGAAAAGCGCCTTGACGTTGCCTTTGAATGTGATGAGGAACGTATGATGGTGCACGCCGACCGTGACGCCATCCATCAGGTTCTTTACAATATCTGTGACAACGCCATCAAATTCTCGCGTGAGGGCGGGAAACTGCGCCTTTCCGTCACTGCGGCGGAGCGCGGTAAATACCGCATTTCCGTCTATAACGAAGGGAGCGGCGTGGCGAAGGAGGATCTGCCCTACCTCTTTGACCGTTTCTTCAAGAGTGACAAGAGCCGGGGGCTTGACAAAGTGGGTGTGGGGCTGGGGCTCTATATCTGCAAGAGCGTTCTGGCGGCGCATGGCGAGAGCATCCGCGCCGAGAGTGAAGAAGGAAAATATTGCGAGTTCATCTTCTCCCTGAAGCGCGCGTAAAGAAAAACGAACCGTCCGCACGGCTTGCCGTGCGGACGGTTCGTTTTGCACCGATCAGATGCTCTTTACGATATAAGGAGCCATTTCGGCATCCAGTTTTGCCTGTTCTGCGGCAGCGGCTGCCTCTTCCGCCTCCTCTGCCTTGCGCTTATCGGCAAGCAGGAGCGCCTTGATGGAAAGGCTGAGTTTCCGCTTCTCATCATCCACTTCGGTAATCTTTACGGTTACCACATCGCCGATTTTGAGAACATCCTCCGGCTTTGCAATCTTATCCAGCGAGATCTGGGAAATGTGAATCAGACCATCCACGCCGTCATACACTTCGGCAAATGCGCCGAAGGGCATCATGCTGACAATCTTGGCTTCGACGATGTCGCCCTCGCCATGCAGCTTACGGAACTGATACCAGGGATCCATTTCTTCGGTCTTGTAACCGAGGGAAATGCGCTTTGCCTCCCGATCGATATCTTTGATATAAACTTCAATCTCCTGACCGACGGAAACCACATCGGACGGATGCTTGATCCGCTTCCAGGACAGCTCGGTGTTGTGTACCATGCCGTCCACGCCGCCGAGATCCACAAACGCACCGTAAGCCGTCATGTTCTTGACCTTGCCGGTGTAATGCTGACCGACTTCCAGCGTGTTCCACAGTTCTTCTTCCTTTGCCTTGCGCTCTGCGTTCAGGACCACACGGATGGACCCCTTTGCGCTGTTCTTGCGCTGCCCGTCGATTTCAATGATCTTGAAACGCTGCGTGGTACCGACGAGCGCCGACAAATCGCCGTCCTTCGGAACACCGGTATGGGAAGCGGGCACGAAAATCTGATTGCCGTTATACAGGATGATGATACCGCCCTTGATGACCTTCTGCACTTTGCCCTCGAGAATGTCGCCGTTTTCCTTGGCGGCGACGATGGCGCCCCAGTTCTTATCGGCATCAATCCGCTTTTTGGAGAGGCTTGCCATGCCGTCTTTATCGCTGACGCGCATCACAAATGCCTCCACCTCATCACCTACATGGAAGAGGTCGGACAGTTTCGCATTATCGTCATCGGTCACCTGGTCGTGAGTAATCACGCCGGTAACTTTGGCGCCGAGGTCAACATAAATTTCGTTTTGCGAAATTGCAGTGACAATGCCACGTACGGTTTCTCCTGTATGTAATGTTTTTAATGATTCTTCCAGCATTTCTTCGAAACTAACTTCTTGATTCATAGTTTCAAATACCTCCTTTATTATATCGCCGGGTGTGGAAGCGCCCGCCGTGATAGATATGGTTCTTTTTGCCGCATCCCGCAGGAAGGGCAGAGGGAGGTCTGCCGCCGATTCCACCCATACGGTGGCGGGGCAGACGGTGCGGCACAGCGAAAAGAGCTTGCCGGTGTTGGAACTGTCACGGCCGCCAATGACGATCATCCCGTCCGATGCCCGTGCAAGGGACAGCGCTTCTTGTTGCCTTGTTTCCGTCACACTACATATTGTATCAAATTTTTTTGCGTTTGTATAGAGGTTTTCGATAAATTTTTGAGTTTTTTTCCACTCCGCCAGGTTTTGGGTGGTCTGGACGGCAAAAATCGGCGTTTTTTCTCCAATGTTTACCTGTTTTAGAAGATCTTCCAACTCGGCGGCAGTCTCAAAAACGTACTTTTCCCCTCTGACATGACTGAGAATGCCCTCCACTTCCGGGTGGCTGGCGGTGCCAAGGAGAAAGAACACCGTTCCCTCCCCCGTCTCGACGTCCGCAATGCGGTGAATCTTTTGCACGAAGGGGCAGGTCATATCCTCCACCCTCAGGTGGGGGTGCACCGCCGCCAGTGCATCCAGCGCGAGCCGGTCGGCAAGCGGAATGCCGTGGGTACGGATGAGGATAACCGTCAGGGTACCTTTGTCGCTCTCCGCCGCAACCGCAGGTGCCTCCGTCATGGTAATATGGCGAACGCCGCGCCGCTCAAGCGATTCATTATAAAGTCGGTTGTGAATCAAATGACCGAGAACGCACACCTGCGCCCTGCCGGAAGAAAGCAACTCTTCCACGCGCGCCGTGGCGCGCCGGACGCCAAAACAAAAACCGGCATTTTCGGCAAGGCGGACGCTCATACGAACCCCTCCTTTTCCGCATCGGCAAGAAAACCGCCGAGGCGGCAGATCTCCCCGAAAATCAAGTCGGACGCGCGGCGGTATGCCTCCGTGCCGTGTTCCCCGCACCCCTCAAACCGATCGGGCAGAATCGGCGCCCCGATGTGAAGGGTCACTCGCCGGAAGGGGGCATAGCGCTGCCCTTTCATGCAGACGGCAATCGGCAACACGGTGCAGTGCGCGTGCAACGCCAGCAAGCCCGCCCCGCTGCGGATCGGAGTATCTTTCGGATTTTTTCCGGGGCAGCGATGCCCCTGCGGAAAGACCGACACCACTTCCCCCTCGGCAAGAAGGGCAAGCGCTTTTCGGATTGCCCCGACATCCCCGCCGCCGCGGTCCAGCGGGCATGCCCCCAGCCGACGGCAGATCCACCCGATCAGCGGAATGGAAAAAAGTTCTTTTTTGGCAAGATACCGCACCTGCCGTGAAAGAACCGCCGCAATGGCGATGGCATCGGGCGCCCCCACGTGGTTGGCGCAGACAAGGCATGCACCCGATGCGGGAATATGCTCCGTCCCCGTTACGTGAACGCGGAAGAGAAAGCGAAAAAACGGGGCAAACACACGATGCGCGCGGCGGTAAAAGCGCCTGTCTTTTTCCGTGCGATCCTGCGATTTTCTCACGCGCGGGTGCCGCCCTTCCTTGCTTTTTCCCGGATGATTGCGAGCGCCGCCGCAAGGGTTTCTTCCGCCGTCAGTTCCGAATTATCCAGAAAAACGGCATCCGCCGCGGGAACGGCGGGCGCGGTCTTTCTGGTGGCATCGTTTTCATCGCGGCGGCGCATATCGGCAAGCACCTCTTCTTCCCTTACCGTCATTCCCTTTTCCCGCAACTCTGCTGCACGGCGCCGTGCGCGTGCCTCGGAGGTCGCGGTTAAAAAGATCTTGACATCCGCATCCGGCAGAATGACCGTGCCGATATCCCGCCCGTCCATAATCACATCCTGCGCGCGGGCAATGGCACGCTGGGTTTCCAGTAAAAAATCCCGTACGGCGGGATGTGCCGAAACCGCCGATGCCCCCATCGAAATCTCCGGGGTGCGGATCAATCCCCCGACATCTTCCCCGCAAAGAAGCACGTGCTGCTCCCCGTTAAGAAAAGAAAGTTCCAGCCGGATCCTCGGCAGGCACGCCGCGACCGCTGCCGCATCCGCGGGGGCAATGCCCGCCCGGAGAACAAAAAGAGCGATGGCGCGGTAAAGTGCGCCCGTATCCACATATACGATACCGAGGTGCGCGGCAACGGCGCGGGCCAGACTGCTTTTTCCGGCACCGCTCGGGCCGTCCAGTGCAATTTTCATGGTTTACTCCTTTTCCCGGCACATCTGCGCCGCGTAACTGCCCGCCGCATACCCGGTCGCAAACGCGATCTGCAGGTTATACCCGCCGGTATAGGCATCGACATCAAGAATTTCCCCCGCAAAGAACAGCCCGGGGCAGATTTTGGACATCATGGTTTTCGGATCGACCTGCTTCACCGCTACGCCGCCGGAGGTGATGATTGCCTCCTCCATCGGGCGGAAGCCGGAAAGCGGCACCACGAAGTGCTTACAGAGTAAAAGCAGCGCACGGCGCTCTTCCCGCGTGACCGAATTGACTTTTTTTCGCCCGTCGATTTTCGTGCGTGCAACGACCACGGGGATCATTTTGGCAGGCAGAAGATCGGAGAGCGCATTGGCAAAATCCCGATTCGCGTACTTTTCAAAATCGGCGCAAATCCGTTTTTCGAGCATTTTTTCATCCAGTGCCGGTTTCAGATCGATTTCCGCCACAAGAGAAGAAAGTTCCTTTCCCTGCAAATGGGCGGAAGCACTGAGGATCATCGGTCCGCTGAGCCCGAAATGCGTAAACAGCATCTCACCGAAATCTTCATAAAGTGCCTTGCCACCCGCCGCCGGCAGAATCCGAAGCCCCACGTTTTTCAGGGAAAGACCCATCATGGCGGCACAGTCCCGATCCGGCGACACCAGTGGCACAAGGGAGGGTGAGAGTGGCGTAACGGTGTGCCCGAGTGCCGCGGCAAGGCGGTATCCCGAGCCGTCCGACCCGGTAAGCGGGTAGGAACAGCCGCCGGTCGCGAGAATCACCGCGCCGCCACGGCAGGTCCCGCCCGATGTCCGCACAAGAAAATCGCCTTTCTCGTCCGGCTCGATCTGCGAGACCTTTTCCCGCACCACACGTGCCCCCGACGCGTAGCGGGCAAGCGCCGCCACCACATCCCCGGCACGGTCGGAAACAGGAAAAACCCGCCTCCCCCGTTCGGTCTTCAAAGGCACGCCAAGGTCTTCAAAAAATGCCTTTGTTCTTGCCGGCGGGAACGCCGTCATGGTGGCGTATAAGAAGCGGGCATTGCGGGTTACGTTCTCTAAAACTTCCGCGGGGGTGCAATCATTCGTCAGATTGCAGCGCCCTTTCCCGGTAATTGCCAGTTTTCTGCCGAGGTGCCGGTTCGGTTCGAATACCGTCACACGCGCCCCGGCAGAGGCAGCGGTGCCCGCTGCCATCATGCCGGCGGCACCGCCCCCGACGACCAGAACTTCACGCCCCTCAGCGTTTTGCATATACGTTATACTCGTCCCAGATCCGCTCCAACTTATCAAAGCGGGCGGTGACTTCCGCCTGCTTTTTCTTGGTGATGGCGACTAGGATGGCGTTGATGATACTGAGCGGCGCAACCAGCGAATCGACAAACGAAGCCATATCGCTCTGTGCGGTCAGCACATAATCGGCATCTCCCACAATCGGGGAAATGGTACTGTCGGTCAGAGCAATGACGCGCGCGCCCTGCGCATGTGCGTACTTGACAGCCTGAATGATTTTTGTGGAATACCGGGGAAAACTGATGGCAAAGACCACGTCATCCGGTCCGATATCGAGCATCTGCTCATACACTTCCCCGCTGCTGGTCGGCTGCACGAATTTGACATTATCGAATACCAACCCCAGGTTGAAATTCAGAAACGATGCAAGCGAGGCGGAAGAGCGGACGCCGAAAATGTAAATCCGGCGGGCGCTGACCATGGCATCCACCGCGCCGTCAAACATCTTACGGTCAATGGTCTCCAGCGTATATTTGATCTTCCGGATATCCGACTGCAACACACTCTCCAGCATATCGCCGTTGCCGTAACGGATGTTGGAAACCTGAATCCGCTGATTGGAGGTCAGCTTGGCACGCACGAGTTCCTGAACGGCGTGCTGCATTTCGGGGTACCCTTCATACCCGAGTTCCAGCGCAAACCGCACGACCGTAGACTCGGATACATTCACCATGCTGCCGAGTCGGGAAGCCGTCATATACGCCGCCTTATCATAATTGTCCATGATTGCTGCCGCAATTTTTTTCTGCCCTTTGGAAAAGGTAGAATGTTTGGCGCGAATCCGACTTTCAATATCGTTGTTTTCCATCACAAGATACTCCTTTACCCCGCCGCGGCGGGTCTTTTCATCCATCCACGCTCATTATAGCACGGGATTTTTTATTTTGCAAGATGAGATGCAAAAAATGCATCATTTTTTTACCAGAGCCAAATAAAAAAGCAGGGAAACCTGCTTTTTTATGGTTTTTCGGTCGGTTACGGAGTCAGGCGGTTCGGACCGCGGAAGAGGAACTGCACCTCTTTGATTGACAGACCGAGGAACAGCATGGTCAGGCGGTCAATGCCCAGCCCGAAGCCACCGTGCGGCGGGCAGCCGTAACGGAAGAAACGCAGATAAAATTCAACATCCTGCGCAAGCCCCTTCTCTTCTGCCTGTTTTTTCAGAATCTCATACCGATGTTCCCGCTGGGCGCCGGTGGTAATCTCCACCCCACGCCAGATCAGGTCATACCCCTGCGGCACGCCGTTTTCGTCCCGCATATGGTAAAAGGCGCGCTCTTTGGCATCGTAGTCGGTTACAAAGAGGAACTCATGCCCGTATTTTTCCTTGGCAAAACGGGCGCAGAGGCGCTCGGCATCGGTCGTCAGATCTCCCTGCTGGGAGGCAGGAACCGTGTAGCCGTACCGCTCCTCCAGTTCTTTGTAAAGGTCTTTCAGTTTGATGACCGGGAACGGCAGCGTCGGCACCACCACCTCATACTCCTCCCCGAAGAGGCGCACAATATCCTCCCCGTGCTTTTCCTTCACGTGGCGCAGGGCGTCGGCAAGCAACTCTTCCTCCATGTGCATGACGTCATACATGGAATCGACATACGAGAACTCCAGATCAAAGCCGGAGAATTCGGT
>CAKSLR010000070.1 GCA_934467435.1 uncultured Eubacteriales bacterium
GTACGGGGAATGACCCCGCCCGGTACATAAAACGACATAAACGAGCCGCTCTCACTGCCCAGGTACCGCCGATAGGTCACGGGCGACCAGGTATCCAGCAGGGTCAGGCTCTTTTTCGCGGCGGGAAACCGGCGAAGGATTGCCGCCGCGCAGGCATCCGCCCGTGCGGCACAGCGTTCCCGGTAGGCGGCGCGATCCTCCTCCCGCCCGGAGGACAGGTCAAGAAACGCGCGGCTCTCCTGTTCGTCGAGCAACTGCATGACCTGTAAAAGGCGCTTGCCCCGCGGTGCAAAGGAGGGTTCGTAACCGTATTCCCGCAACACCATACGCCCACCCCGCTCGGGCAACTCCGGTGCGGAGAAGCACAGGGTGCCGAAAGCGGGAACAGCGGAGGCATCACACCCAAAGGCGGCGTGAAACGCCGAAAAACGCCGATCCCCGTGCCGGAGGTACATGGCAGCCAGGCGGCGCGGCATGGCGGTGCGGGGGAATAGTTTGCCGAAAGTAACGGTGGGGTCGCAGGCGGCAATGACCGCATCTGCCGGGTGATATTCCCCCTTTGCCGTAAATACACCGCGCACACGCCGTCCGGTACATGCCACGCGGCGTACCTCACCGGAAGTCAGCAACCTGCCGCCGAGCGTGGCAAAGCGGTCTGCCATGCGAAGAGCGGCGGCGCGGGAACCGCCCGCGGGGAGCGAGCCGTTGCCAAAGGCATAGGCGGCGTAGGCAAAAATCAGTCCCATGGCATTGAATTCGCCCCCGATATAGTCGGTCAGCAGGCAGCGCAGGAGCGGTGAACGGAAGCGGGCGGCAAGTTCGGAAAGCGACAGGCGCCCGTAATGCCACAGTCCCCCTGCCATGCGCAACCCGCAAAGCACTGCCTGCCTATTGTTTTGCGCCATCTGCAGTTCCGCCGTGCGGGCAACAGCGGATAAAAATCCGTCAATTTCCTTTCCGTCCTCCGGCGAAACGGCAAGCAGCGACCGCCGCGTTTGCTCGAGTGACGGATACAGCGCCGCACTTTTTCCGCCGAGTTCGCTGCGGTAAAAATACGGCGCGCGGTAAAGCGGAATGTCCTCCCCGAGCATTCCGACCTCTCGCCACATCTCAAAAAGGCCGCCGGGCGCCGTACCCGTCAGCCAATGCATACAGTTGTCGATATGATAGCCCTCCCGGTCCCAGCCGGTCAGGTTGCCGCCGGGCGTGGCGTTTTTTTCGAGTATCGTGCAGTCAAAGCCCATCTCCTGCAGCCGGATACCGGCGCTGAGCCCTGCCACTCCACCGCCGATGATGACAATTTTCTTCACTCATCTACCCCCGTTTTCGCCGCCCTTCGGCGGCGCTTTTTTCGGAGTTTGCCCGAAACCGGGGGAATTTATACGGGAAAGAACGAACGTCAGGAATCGTTTTGCATCCGCCGGGCAAATACGAAAAATGCGAACACTGCCGCCGCGACCAGATAGACGGCAACCGTCCCCACAAACAGCCACCCGTTTTCGCGGAAGGTATAGGGCAGAATTTCTCCATGCCCGCCGAGGTACGAAGCACCCGTGATCATTCTGCCGAGTGCCGCACTGGGATAGAACGGAAGGACGCGGCAGAAATCGGCAAAGGAGCCCATACTCTCCAGCGGCATCCAGGCACCGCCGAGCACGCCGGACGCGCTGATGAGCACCGAAATGACGCCGGGGGCAGACTTATCGTTGAAGCAGGTGCCGAGCAGGATGCCGAGAAACACGCAGAAGAGCAGCATGGGAAGTTGGGAAAGGAGCAGCAGCGCCGCCTCCCCGATGCCGAAATACGCCTCCCCCGTCAGTTTCGCCGCAAAGAACCCGGCAGCGATGCAGACCACCGCCTGTAGAACCCCAAGCAAAACGCCGGGCAGCGCGTAGCCGATCACAAAATCCGCAGCCCGCAGCGGAGAGGAAAACAGACGCTTGAGAAACGCCGTGGTGCGATCTTTGGAGACGAGCAGACTCTCCATCAGCATAATAAACGTAAACGAAAACATCAGAAGCCCCGGAATCAGCGAAAGCGGCAGAAAGGGGATGACCGTACCCGCGGCAAAGTGATTCACCACGCCGAAAAGAAGCAGCATGGCGACCGGCGCCCCGAGGCAAAAAACATAAAGCAGCGGATCACGCACCATTTCCTTCAGATTTCGTTTGGTAAACAGCCAGGTTTTCATACATTCCCCTCCACCATCTTGACAAATGCTTCTTCAAATTTTCCGGTGCCGGCCTTTTGGCAAAGTTCCTCCGTTGTACCGACGGCAAGCAGCTTCCCGCGGCAAAGCACGGCAACGCGGTCGCAAAGTGCCTCGATCTCCTCCAGATAGTGGCTCGTCAGCACGATCGTAATGTTTCCCTTCAGGGAACGGATGATGGACCAGAGTTCCCGCCGCGCCAGCACATCAAGCCCGAGGGTCGGTTCATCGAGGAAAAGAATCTTCGGCTCCGAAATCAGTGCCGCCGCGATGGAGAGCCGCCGCGCCCAACCGCCCGAGAGCGTTCTGGCACGCGAGGTAAGCACCTCTCCGAGCCCGAAAGCACGAATGATCTGTTCTTCCCGCGCGGGGTCACGCTTTCCGTAAATGCCCGCGAAAAAGTCAAGGTTCTCCTCCACCGTCAGGTTCGGCGCCACCGCCGTTTCCTGCGGCGAAACATCGACAATTTCCTTGATCCGGTCCATCTCACGGTCCAGGTCATAGCCGCCGACGGTCGCCTCTCCGCCACTTTTCCGGCAAAGCCCTGTGAGAATCTTGATCAGCGTGGTTTTCCCGGCGCCGTTGACGCCGAGCAGACCAAACAGTTCCCCTTCCTTCACCGAAAGCGACACCCCGCACAGTGCCGCCTTCTTTCCGTAATTTTTAGACAGGTTTTCCGCACAAATGGCATCGGTCATTCTTTCAATCCTCCGTAAAATCGTTTCATGGCGTGAAACTGGTCATCCACCAGGGCAAGAATATCCTCCCAGCGCAAGTCGTCAAAATGCGTCATCATCCGGCAGGCAATGCCGTGCATGAAGAACCACGCGCCAAAATAAAAGCGGCGCGCCACCGCCTCCGGGTAGCCGCCCAGGCGCATGATCTCGCGAATGGTCGCCTCCATAAAGCGTACGTCCGCCTCATCGGTCTGCAACGGGTTTTCCATGTAAATGAACTGAAACAGGCGCGGCTTTTCGTAGGCAAACCGGATGTACCCGATCTGCATGGCGGTAAAGAAGTTTGCCTGCCGCTCGGCAGCAAGGTAGGCGCCGAGTTGCTCTTTGCACGCCGAAAGCAGCGCCGCGCGCAACTCCTCCATTCCCGAAAAGGAAAGATAAATCGGCTGTGTGGAACAACCGAGGCGGGCAGCAATGGCGCGGGCATTGAGCGCGCCGCTCCCCTCTTCCTCGAGAAGCGAAAGTGCCGCGGCGAGAATCGCCTCCCGCTTCACCAGTTTTTTTGCCGGCATAGGCACCTCCTTTTTTATAAATAACGCTTGTTATTGTTCGTTTTCCAGTATAGCATGCGGGAATCGGTTTGTCAAGGGAAAATTGCGAAAAACCGTATGGTACCGGGAAAACGGTGCCATGCGGCGCGCGATTTCCGCCTGATAAAACGCGCGATTTCCGCCTGATAAAAGAGGAAGGCGGTTTTCCGTAATGCCTCCGGAACGCACGGGAAAAAGATTTCACATCCGAAAAGCCGGAGAGGAACGCAACCTCCCGCACCGTATGCTCCCCGCGCAGGAGAAGGCGCATGGCGCCCTCCGGCCGCAGGCCACGCCGCCGGGGCGCGCGCAATGCTCGGCAGGGCTCTCGAATGCCTGCACCAACTACGCAACCACGGCGCTGTCCGGCACGGAGACTGCCGCTTTCCGGTTCCCCGCCGTTTCGGGGGGAACGATTCTCCTCTCGCTGCTGACGGCAAGGTTGCTTTTCGGTGAAAAATCCGCCCGCGCCACCTGCTTGCCTTTCTGTTCGGCGCCTCCGCCGTGTTTCTTCTGCGCTTCCAGGGGCATGCGATTGACGGAGGGCGCGAATTTTTCCGAAAAAACATGAGACGGGCGATTGACAAAGGGAGAGAAATGTGTTATACTATCCGTGAAGTGAGGGAAGCCGCAGGCTGACCTTACCGAAAATCCATATAGTTCTTTTGGCCTGACGGAAGCGCGGAACTTTCCCTTCGCACGCCGCGCGGCACGCAAAAGGCGTGTCAAGTGGAGCACCACATGGACGGAAGAACCGAACGCAGCCGACCGTCTGGGCACTCTTATCTTTCGTGGGTAGGTGTGCCCTTTTTTGATTTTCTTTTTCAGGTAAGGAGGAAATATGAAAAAAATCGGAATTCTGATGGGAAGCGACAGCGACGCGCCGGTGGTACGCCGCGCGTGCGAAGTGCTCGAACATTTCGGCGTACCGTACGAAATGCACATCTTTTCTGCCCACCGCACCCCGGATGCCGTGCGGACGTTTTGCGCGGATGCAAGGGAGCGGGGCTTCGGCGCCATCATCGCCGCCGCAGGCATGGCGGCGCACTTGGCGGGTGCCGTTGCCGCCGCGACCACCCTGCCTGTGGTGGGAATCCCGATGGGGTCGGGGGCGCTCTCGGGGCTGGATGCCCTGCTTTCCACGGTAGAAATGCCGTCCGGCATTCCTGTTGCAACCGTTGCCATTGACGGTGCCAAAAACGCTGCCCTTCTGTGCGTGGAGATGCTGGCAATCACCGACGACGGTCTTGCCGCCAAACTGAAAGCAGAGCGGCAGGCGGAAGAAGAAAAAGTCCTGAAAAAAGACGCAGCCCTGCAAGCGGAACTTGCGAAAGCATAAACGCCAGCCATTATAAAACGGAGGAAAAGAGCATGGAAAAGAAAGAACAGCTGTACGAAGGAAAAGCCAAAAAGGTATTTGCCACCGATGATCCCGCTTATGTGATTGTTTCTTACAAGGATGACGCCACGGCGCTGGACGGACTGAAAAAAGGCACCATTGCCGGCAAAGGGGAGATCAACAACCGGATGTCCAACTTTCTCTGTTCCCTGCTGGAAAAAGAAGGGGTGCCGACCCATTTTGTACGGGAACTGAGCCCGCGGGAAACGCTGGTGCGCCACGTTGCCATTGTGCCGCTGGAAGTCATCTGCCGCAACATTTCCGCCGGTTCGTTTGCCCGCCGCTACGGGGTGGCAGAGGGCATTGTATTTGCCGAACCGACGCTGGAGTTTTCCTATAAAAATGACGAACTGCACGACCCGCTGCTGAATGACGACCACGCCGTGGCGCTCGGGCTGGCAACGCGGGAGGAGATTGCCGCCATCCGGCAGATGGCGCTGCGCGTGAACGAAATTCTGAAAGAGTACTTCCTCGGGCTTGGGGTCAAACTGGTAGACTTCAAACTGGAATTCGGCAGACTGCCGGACGGCAAGATCGTTCTGGCGGATGAAATCTCGCCCGACACCTGCCGTTTCTGGGATGCCGTGACCAACGAGAAACTGGATAAAGACCGTTTCCGCCGGGATATGGGCGGCGTTGAGGACGCCTACCGCGAGATGATGAAGCGGGTGTTTGGCTGATGCCGGAGGCTTGCATGGAAAAGCTGCGGGAAGAGTGCGGCGTGTTCGGCATATACGCCCCCGAGAAGTGCGATGTGGCAAGCACCGTATATTACGGGCTGTTTGCCCTGCAACACCGCGGGCAGGAATCCTGCGGCATTGCGGTGAACACCGGCGAAGGCTTTTGCGATTATAAGGACACGGGGCTGGTCAATGATGTATTTACCCCCGAGGTGATTGCGCGCCTTGGGGAAGGTTATATGGCGGTGGGGCACGTCCGTTACGGTACCACCGGGGCAAACGACCGCGCCAACGCACAGCCGATTGTTGTCAACCACATCAAAGGAAAGATGGCGCTGGCACACAACGGCAACCTGGTCAATTCAGGCGAATTGCGGCGGGAACTGGAACTTGGCGGTTCGATCTTCCACACCACAAGCGACACCGAGGTGATCTCTTACCTCATCACCAAAGAGCGTCTGACTGCCCCCACCATCGAAGACGCAGTTTCCTGCGCCATGAAACGGCTGGAGGGTGCCTACTCCCTGGTGATTATGACCGACAGTAAACTGATTGCCGTGCGGGACGCGCACGGGTTCCGCCCGCTTTGCTACGGAAAAACGGCGGACGGCAGGTATATCATCGCCTCCGAGAGTTGTGCGCTGGATGCCGTGGGGGCGGAGATGGTGCGCGACCTTCTGCCGGGCGAAATCGTGATTTTTGACGCGAACGGCGTACGGGCACTGACCTCGCACTGCGGCAAGGTGCCCCCTTCCCTTTGCGTGTTTGAGTATATCTACTTTGCCCGCCCCGATTCGGTGATGGAAGGGTGCTGTGTGCACCGTGCCCGGATGCGGGCGGGGGCATTTCTGGCGCTGGAACACCCCGTGCAGGCAGATGTGGTGATCGGCGTACCCGACAGTGGCATTGACGCCGCCATCGGTTATGCCAAACAATCGGGCATTCCCTACGAATGCGGATTTATCAAAAACAAGTACATCGGGCGCACCTTTATCGCGCCGGGGCAAAAGAGCCGAGAGGACCGGGTCAAGATCAAACTGAACCCCATTCCCGACGTGGTACGGGGCAAGCGGGTGGTGATGATTGACGATTCCATCGTCCGCGGCACCACCAGCGCCCGCATTGTCAAACTGCTGCGGGAGGCGGGCGCGCGGGAAATTCATATGCGCGTTTCGGCACCGCCTTTCTTAAACCCCTGTTACTACGGCACCGACATCGACACGCGGGAAAATCTGATTGCCTGCCACCACACGACAGAGGAAATTGCCGCGCTGATCGGCGT
>CAKSLR010000071.1 GCA_934467435.1 uncultured Eubacteriales bacterium
GAAAAAGCCCTTGCGATTTTTGAAAAAATATGCTATGATAATCGAGTGAATAGTCATTGCCGTTGCACACCCTCTCAGGTGCGGTGGCAAGCCCAAAAAATCAGAGGAGGTTTCAGAAAAGATATGCCGAATATCAAATCCGCGAAAAAGCGCGTTAAAGTCATTCGCACCAAGACCCTGCAGAACCAGATTTTCCGCACCCAGATGCGCAACATCATCAAGAAGTACAACATTGCGCTGGAGTCCGGCGATAAGGAACAGGCTTGTGCCGCTTACCGTCTTGCCGTGAAGAAGATCGACCAGGCTGTCAGCCACGGGATTCTTCACAAGAACAACGCTGCCCGCAAGAAGAGCGCGTTCACCATTAAACTCAACCAGATGGCGTAAGTCATAAAAACAAACAGCACACGGAAGACCCACCGTGTGCTGTTTTTTTCACCTTTGCCGTTCTCTAAGGAACGCGGCGAGCCGTCCGAGCGCCTCGTGAATATGCTCGGTCGAATAGCAATACGATGCGCGGACAAAGCCTTCCCCGCCCCGTCCGAACGCCGTGCCGGGCACAAGAGCAACGTGCTTTTCGTAAAGAAGTTTTTCGCAAAATTCCTCACTGGTCATGCCGGTTCCCGCAATACAGGGGAAGGCATAGAACGCCCCGCGCGGTTCCCGACAGGGCAACCCGATCTCACGCAGACCATGCACAATGATCCGGCGGCGCACATCGTACTCTTCCCGCATTTCCTCCACTTCCGCATCGCAATGCAACAGCGCCTCGCACGCCGCATACTGGGAAACCGTCGGCGCACACATGATGGCGTACTGGTGCAGTTTGGTCATCTGCCCGAGGACTTCCTTCGGTCCGCAGGCAAACCCCAGCCGCCAACCCGTCATGGAAAACGCTTTGGAGAAACCGTTAATCAGTACGGTGCGCTCCCGAAGATCGTCCACCGCCGCGGGGGAAACATGGCGCGTGGCACCGAACGTCAACTCGGCATAAATCTCATCTGAAATGACCAGAATATCCGTTCCGTGCAGCACCTCGGCAAGGCGACGGATGTCCTCTTCCTCCATGATTGCCCCGGTTGGGTTGCAGGGATAAGGGAGCACGAGCGCCTTGGTACGCGGCGTCATGGCGGCGCGCAGCGCCGCGGGGGTCACCTTGAAATCGTCCTCCGCCCGGGTTTCTATGATAACGGGAACGCCGCCCGCCATCCGCGTCAGCGGTTCATAGCACACGTAACTCGGCTGCGGAATGATGACCTCATCCCCCGGCTCCACAACGGCGCGGATGCACATGTCGATTGCCTCGCTGCCGCCGACGGTCAGAAGAATCTCGTCCTCCGGGCGGTAGGAAACGCCGTATTTCCGTGCCAGATACGCGGCAACGTTCTGCCGCAGAGAAAGCAGCCCGCGATTGGCGGAATAGCGGGTCTTTCCGAGTTCGAGCGTTTTGATGGCTGCCTGGCGGATGCGCCACGGGGTCGGGAAATCCGGCTCACCGACGCCGAGGGAAATCACATCCTCCATCGTGTTGGCAATATCAAAAAATTTTCGGATGCCGGATGGCGGCATCTCCCGCACCGTACGGGAAAGAACGCGCTCATAATTCAGCATAAGGAAATCCTTTCCCGCTCATCGGGATCACGGCCGCCGAGCGGCACATCCAGTTCTTTATAGCGGCGCAGCACAAAATGCGTGGCGGTGGAAGTAACGGAATCCAGCGTGGAAAGTTCTTTTGCCACGAACATGGCAACCTCCTGAAAAGTTTTGCCCTTCACCACCACACTGAGATCATATGTGCCCGACATCAGAAAAACCGACTCCACCTCCGGGTAGCGCGAAACGCGCTCGGCAACCTCTTCAAAACCGTAACCCGTTTTGGGGGTGACCTTCAGTTCAATGATGGCGGAAACGTAGTTGGAGCCGACCTTATCCCAGTCGATGACCGCTTTATAGCCGCGGATGATGCCCTCTTCCTCCATCGCCGCAATCTCGGCGCGGATTTCCTCTTCCTTTACTCCCAGCACCACCGCAATATCGACGGCTGTCATTTTGGCATTTTTGCCGATCAGTTTCAGAATTGCCTGTCTCACCCTATATCTCCTTTCCGTAATAAAAAACGCCCCAAATATCCCAAAGGGATATTCAGGGCGGAACGAACCGCGGTACCACCTGATTTCGGGAGAAATCTCCCGCACTTGACCGATGCCCTGCGACACCGTTTCCTTTTAACGGGGGAAAACCGACCCGGCATACTCCATTCCGCCGGGCAGCTCGGAAACTGCTTCCGATGTGCCGCGCCCGGACTTTCACCAACCGTCCTCTCTCTCTTGCGCGGGGAACCACCGTACTCCTTTTCGTCAAAGCCTTTCGCAAAAACAAATTGTATTTTTTGTATTATAACGGATTCTCTTGCATTTGTCAAGTATTTTTTGAAAAATAAGACGGCAAAAACCGAACCGTACGCAAAATACGTCACGATTCGACCCGTCCGTGAATCAAAGGTCGTCTTGCCGGCGGTTCTGCCCCATAGGTCGTGGCGGCATGCAGGCGCTCTTCTGCTGCGGCAAACGCCGCATCCTCTTTGCCGTACAGAACGGCAATCACCTCACCGGCGCGCACCTTGTCCCCGGTCTTTTTTTGCAGGCGTATGCCTGCGGCGAGATCGATGACATCGTCTTTTTTGCTGCGCCCCGCGCCGAGAAGGAGCGCGGCGCTGCCGTACCCCTCGGCATCCATATGCGTGATATAACCGTCCTCCCTTGCCGGAACCGCACGGCTTTGCGGCGCATGGGGCAGGCGGCGTACATCGTCCACCGCCGTCACTTCCCCGCCCTGCGCCTCCACCATCGCACGGAACGCCGAAAACGCGCTTCCGTCCCGCAGGGCTTTTTCTGCCATACGCCGGCACGCCTCCCGGGTACCTCGGTCGGCAAGCCCCAGCATTTCGGCAGAAAGGATCAGGCAGAGTTCCGTAAAGTCCGCGGGACCTTCCCCACGCATGGTAGCAATCGCTTCTTCCACCTCCAGCGCGTTGCCGATGGTGTTGCCGAGCGGGGCATCCATATCGGTGAGCAGCGCCACCGTCCGCTTGCCCGCGCGGCGACCGATTTCCACCATCTGCCCGGCAAGGGCGCGGGCTTCTCCTTCCGTCTTCATAAATGCGCCGCTGCCGGTCTTGACGTCAAGAAGAATCCCGTCGTCGTCCGCCGCCAGTTTTTTGCCCATGATGCTGGAGGCAATCAGCGGCAGGCTATCTACGGTCGCCGTTACGTCCCGCAGGGCGTAGAGCATTTTGTCTGCCGGTGCCAGCGCCGTGCTCTGCCCGACGATGGCAATGCCGGTACGCCGGACGCAGCGAACGAACTCTTCTTCCGAAAGGTCGGTGCGGAAACCGGGAATCGACTCCAGCTTATCAATCGTGCCGCCGGTGTGACCGAGCCCCCTGCCGCTCATTTTTGCAATGGTCAGCCCGCACGCTGCCGCGATGGGCGCCACGACCAGACTGGTCTTATCGCCCACGCCGCCGGTGGAATGTTTATCCACACGAAAACCGGGCAGGGCGGAAAAATCGGGGCGCTTGCCCGAATCGCGGATGGCAAAAGTGAGTGATGCCGTCTCAGCGGCGCTCATCCCGCGAAAATAGATTGCCATCAGCAGTGCCGCCGCCTGGTAATCGGGAATCTCCCCCGCCACATAGCCGCGAATGAAAAAGGAAATCTCCGCATCCGACAGGCTGCCGCCATCCCGCTTCTTTTTGATGATATCATACATTCTCATCCGTGTTTCTCCATATCGGCGGCGGAAAACGAAAGGGGCAGAAGATTGACGAGCGGGTGGGCAACGATCTCTTCCTCCGTGCCGAGCAGCACACGGAACTCCGCCCCGCAAAATTCCGAGAGTGCCTGGCGGCAAATCCCGCAGGGCGGGCAAAACGCCCCTCTCTCCCCCTGCTTTGCCCCGGTAACGGCAATGGCAGTAAAGCGCCGCTCTCCCGCACTGACGGCAACGGCAAGAGCGCTGCGCTCTGCGCAGACGGTGGCGGAGAACGAGGCGTTCTCCACATTGCAGCCGAGATATACCTGCCCGCTCTCCCCCAGCAGCGCTGCACCGACCGCAAAGCCGGAATACGGCGCATACGCGCGCTCTCTTGCCCGACAGGCAAGGCGCATCAGTTCCCGATCCTCCATTTCTCTCTTTCCTTTCCGTTTTTTATCTATTATACACGGAAAGGCGCAGATAAATCAAGAGAAAAATAAACGTCATGCCTTGCAAACCGGAAAAAACCATGTTATACTATCCACAAAAGAAGAAAAGGAGCCAGAGCCATGAAGATCCAATACTACGGAACCGCCGCCTACGAAGGCATCCCCTCCCTGTTTTGCCAGTGTGAAACCTGCCGCATTGCACGGGAACGCGGCGGCAAGAACATCCGCACGCGGGCGCAGGCGCTGATCGATGATAAAATTCTGATAGATTTCGGTCCCGATACCGTAGCGCACAACCTGCGCTTTGCCCCGGATTGGAACCGCATCACCCATTGTCTGATCACCCACAGCCATTCCGACCATTTTTACCCCGAGGATGCGGAAATGTCCGGTCCCGGCTACGCCGTCGGCATCCGCACCAAACTTCACTACTATGCCGACCGCGCCGCCTATGACCGCCTTGCGGCATCCTTTGACAACCACCCTGAGCGCTTTGCCGAAACCGCGGATGCCACCCGCGTGACGGTGGGCGACCCCTTCTCTTTTGACGGCTACACCGTCCTTGCCGTGCGTGCTAACCACGCGCCGGACACCACCCCCGTGGTTTACGCGCTGACGGATGGCAAGAAGCGGATGCTGTACGCCCACGATACCGGGTTGCTTTCTGACGAGAGCAAAGCCACGCTCGCCATTTTCGGGCGGTTTGATTTTGTTTCACTGGACTGCACCGGTGCCTTCAAACCCGGTTGGGTCAACGGGCATATGTGCCTCGAAACCTGTCTCGGAGTCGTGAAAGAAATGAAAGAAACGGGCATGGCGGATGACCGCACGATCTTTGTGGTGAACCACTTCTCCCACAACGGCGGAGCCCTGCACGAGGAAATGGAGCAAGCCATGGCACCCCACGGCATTCTTGTCGCCTACGACGGTATGACCGTAGAATTCTGAAAAAAGCGCACCGTCCTTACGGGCGGTGCGCTTTTTACGGAAAGGACCCGAACGCATTTGCGCTCGGGTTCCTTTTGAAACGAAAGCACCGTAAAATCTTCAAAGCAGCGCCATGTGCTCTGCACACCACAAATCCTCTCTTCTTCCAGTTCGGGAATCAGTGTGCCGTCCGAAAGATACCTGCCAATCCGCTTGGCTTGCTCATCCAACCGTTTTTCCATCCCCCCGAAACGATAGGCAAAAATCTCGCTGCCGAAAACCTTGTACGTGGTTTGCCAGTGCGTCGTCTGCCGTTTTCAGCGCGGGTATCTGACGATCGGCAATGTCGGCAAGCGTTTTCCTGTCCTTTGCCAAGCAGGCGGGGCGAAGTTTTTCCAGAATCTCGCAACGGCGCAGTGCCGCCGTGAATGCGGCGCAGTAATAGGCAAGAAATTCGGTCGGCTTTGCTTCACGCAGGACGGCAAGGGCAGCACGCAGTTTTTCCGCCTCTGCCGCATAATCGACATCCGCGCCGTCACGATTCAGGAACAGGTCGGTATAAACCAGGTTCTTCCCCATGCGCACAGCGCCCTCATAACCGAGATGAAATGCCGAAACGGCATCCAGAACCGCGCGACTCTCGCCGGAGATAAATTCCGCCATTTCGTAGATTTCGTCCAGGGTGCAGGATTTTCCACAAGTCAAGGCGATTGTTGAAAACCGGCCGCCTTTTCTATCCCCGAAAATGCCGTAATTCGGGTCAAAAAAACGCGCTATTCTTCTCTATACTCCGCGTTTTACAGCGGTCATGGGTGTTTTCCCATACGGAAGATAACAGACGGTTCTGTATGTTCCGCTTTCGGTTCGCCATCAAACGCCTCCGTTCTGGATAAGGGTTTGGGACTATCTCAACAAGCAAAAAATCCGCAAGTGGGTACTCACGAAACCAAACACCTCGGCTTCTTTATACAATCTTAATGTCTTCCGTAAAAACCTAATGTCATCTTTATAGGGATTGTGCTATCATAATATGGAAAAATGTGATCGAGGTATTTTGAATGGAAATACTAAAAAGAAAACTATCTTCGTTTCAAATCATACTGCTGGGGTTTGCGGGGATCATATTACTCGGTGCATTGATATTAACTCTGCCGATTTCTTCAAGGTCGCATGAATGGACTTCTTTTATAGACGCGCTTTTCACTTCGACGTCTGCCGTGTGCGTAACGGGACTGATTGTGTTCGATACCGCAACGCACTGGACGATATTCGGGCAGTGCGTCATATTGTTGCTCATCCAAATCGGTGGTATGGGCGTTGTAACCATTGCAGTTTCACTTGCTGTTGCCTCCGGTAAAAAAATCGGACTGTTCAGCCGTGAAACCATGAAAAACGCAATTTCCGCGCCGAATGTGAGCGGAATCGTTCGGTTGACCGGATTTATCATCAAAGGTATCTTTTTGGTTGAAATGATCGGCGCACTGATTATGCTCCCTGTGTTTTGCACGGATTACGGCGCAGAAGGTATATGGATGGCTGTTTTTCACTCCGTGTCTGCATTTTGCAATGCCGGATTCGATATTA
>CAKSLR010000072.1 GCA_934467435.1 uncultured Eubacteriales bacterium
TGACCTGGCTCTTTTGCATAGCAAGCGGTGCTGTCGGCATTGTCGATGACGCCACAAAATTGCGCCGCCACCGAAACGAAGGGCTGACTCCGACGCAAAAGATTGTCCTGCAAACGGTCCTCTCTGCGGCATATCTCGCTATTCTGCGCATGATGGGCAAGTTCTCAACGATGATTTCCCTTCCTTTTTTCGGAGACCTTGACCTTGGTTTTGCCGCTTATTTTGTCGGCATGATTCTGTTGCTCGGCATCACGAACTGTGCCAATCTTACCGATGGCATTGACGGGCTTGCCGCCGCAGTCGGTGCGGTCATTTTTGCCACTTATGCCGTTTTTGCGGCAAGGCGGGACGATTTGCCTGCCCTGCTGCTGGCTGCACTGCTATTCGGTTGCGCGCTTGCCTTCTTCCTCTTCAATCACCACCCGGCGCGCATTTTCATGGGAGACACCGGTTCTCTCTTCTTCGGAGCGGGAGCGGTGGCACTTCCCTTCCTTTTGCAGGTTCCGTTCCTCTCTCTGCTTTGCGGCATTATTTACGTTGTGGAGGGAGTCTCCGTAATTCTGCAGGTGCTGTATTACAAACGCACCAAAAAGCGATTGTTCCTGATGGCACCCATTCACCACCATTTTGAAAAATGCGGCTGGAGCGAAAACAAAATCGTTGCAGTTTTTTCGGGCATTACTCTGCTTGCTGCACTGCTTGCCCATTTTCTCTCTTAGCCGGAAAGGAAGCATCCTGCGCATGGCAATTGCCAGAAAAAAAGAATCCGCCCCCACAAACGAAAAAACTGTCTCCCCGTCACCCACCAAGGCAGACACATTCACCCCGCTTTCCCATCATGCTGACCTGACTCTGTTTATTCTGATCCTTCTTCTTTCCGCCATCGGTTCCGCCATGATCTTCAGTGCCAGTTACGCGAACGCCCTGACCCGCTACGGCGATGCTTTCTATTTCATCAAACGCCAGATACTCTGGCTACTGTGCGGAATTGTGGTAATGCTGATCTGTTCACACATTCCGCCCCAAGTCTGCGAAAAATATATCCCCTACGCTTTTATTCTGACGCTTCTGTGCCTCGTTGCCGTATTGGTTGTGGGACAAAGCGGCGGCGGCGCGCAGCGTTGGATCGCCATCGGTTCTCTGACCTTTCAGCCGTCGGAACTTGCCAAAGCCACGCTCGTTTTTCTACTGGCGCGGCACTATAGTCGCCACGCATCCGATATTCTGAGCGACCGGAACCGAGGACGGCGCTTCCTGTTCGGCACCATGATCCCGCTCGGTTACATTGCGCTGGTCTGCGGGTTGGTTGCCCTTGAAAAACATCTTTCCTGCATCATCATTTTAGGGACAATCGGCACCATCATGATGGTAGCCGGCGGATGTCGGCTGCGTTCCCTGTTGCCGTTCGGAATTGCGGGGGTTAGCGGCGTCAGCGCGCTTGCCCTGTTTACCGATTACACCAAGCGCCGGATTCTGATCTGGCAGAACCCAGCCGCTTTCCCGCTCGATGGCGGCTGGCAGACTCTACAGGGGTTAATGGCAATCGGATCGGGCGGCTTTTTCGGTCTGGGTTATGGCAACAGCCGTCTGAAATACAGTTATGTAGCGGAACCGCAAAACGATTTTATCTTCACCATTACGTGCGAAGAACTAGGTTTTCTCGGCGCAGGACTTGTTCTGCTTCTGTTCTTTTTGTTTTTGCGGCGCGGGTACATCATCGCCATGCACCACCCCGATTCTTTCTGTGCGCTGGCGATATTCGGTATCGTCACCAAGGTGACCGTGCAGGTTCTCCTTAATGTGGCGGTGGTTACCAACACCATCCCAAATACCGGTATTTCTCTGCCGTTTTTCAGTTACGGCGGTTCTTCGCTCGTCATGCTCTTTGCCGAAATGGGGTTGCTTCTTTCTTTCTCCCGCTCGGCACACATCACACCGTAAAAACAAGGAGAATCCGTATGCGCATACTTCTCTCCGGCGGCGGTACTGCCGGGCACATCAACCCCGCTATCGCCATTGCCGAAATTGTGAAAGAACATTGCCCGGACGCCGCCATCGCCTTTGTCGGTACCAAAGAAGGAATGGAGAACGAATTGGTAGGTCGGGCGGGATTCCCGATCTATCATGTACGGGCGCAGGGACTACAACGCTCACTCTCCCCCTCCAACCTACGGGCGTTGTGGCTCGCGGCAACATCCCCCCGTCATGCAACCAAAATCCTTGCGGAATTCCGCCCCGACCTGGTGATCGGAACCGGCGGTTATGTTTGCTACCCGCTGTTACGCGCCGCAGTGCGGGCGGGCGTTCCCACCGCGCTGCACGAATCCAATGCCGTTCCGGGGCTTGCTGTGCGGCGGCTTTCTTCTTATGTGGACGCGCTTTGGTTGAATTTTCGTGAAAGTGCCGCTTACCTGCCGCACCGTTGCGTTTCGCCGACCCACACTGGCAATCCTTTGCGCCATGATTTTGCAAAGGCAGACCGGGCGAAGGCGCGTGCCGAACTGGGCATTCCAGTCGATGGATTCGCAGTACTTTCCTTCGGAGGTTCACTCGGTGCCGAAGAGTTGAACCGCGCCATGATGCATTTTATGAAAAACGCCGCACAAAAAGAAAAAGATATCTGGCATTTTCACGCCTGCGGCACCCGGCATTTTTCGGAATGGGAACAGGATGTCCCGCATGGGAGGCGTACCATTCTTCTCCCCTATATTGACAAAATGGCAACTTATATGGCGGCAGCCGATGTAGTTGTTTGTCGTGCCGGTGCTATGACCTTATCCGAACTGGCGCTTTGCGGCAAGTGCGCCATTCTGGTCCCCTCCCCCTATGTGGCGGGGGATCATCAAAGAAAAAACGCAATGTTACTGACAAATGCCTCTGCCGCGTACCTGTGCGAAGAGCACGACCTGCCGGAGAATAAGGTTGGAAAATTAATTCTTTCAATCAAAAACAACCGCAACATGCAGAAAACTGCCGAACACAACATCCGTCAATTTGCCATGCCGAACGCCAATCGGATTATCTATGAACAAATCTGCCGTATCACCGCTGCCAAACCCTGAAAAACGCAAGAAAAGGCCGCGCAAAATGTGAACATTTCGTTAAAAATAGAGTTTCGTTATTGCAAAGCGGCCATATATCTAGTATTATATATATATCATGAACCGGCAGCATAATGACGGTAATTTTTGGGTACTATACCAGCAAAAAGCGAGGAAGTGTAATCGATGAATATGCAGTTTGAAGACGATTTGTTCGGCAGTGGCATTAACATTAAGGTCATTGGCGTCGGCGGCGGCGGCAACAACGCTGTCAACCGCATGATTGCCACCAATATCCGCGGCGTGGAGTTCATTGCCGTGAACACGGATGCTCAGGCGCTCCGTTCCTCTAACGCGAGCACCAAGATCGTCATCGGGGAGAAAATCACACGCGGTCACGGTGCGGGCTCGAACCCGGATGTCGGTAAACGCTCCGCCGAAGAAAGCATGGAGGATATCAAGCAGGTTCTGGAAGGCGCAGACATGGTATTTGTCACCACCGGTATGGGTGGCGGCACCGGTACCGGCGCGGCTCCCGTTGTGGCGAAGATTGCACATGAAATGGGCATTCTGACCGTTGGTATTGTCACAAAACCCTTTGCGTTTGAAGGCAGAAACCGCATGGTACAGGCGGAAATGGGAATTGATGTACTGAAGGAATTTGTCGACTCCTTGATCATTATCCCGAATGAGCGTCTGAAGCAGGTATCCGATACCCGCATCACGCTGGCAAATGCTTTTGAAATTGCCGACGAAGTACTGCGCCGTGGTGTACAGAGTGTTTCCGAACTGATCAATGTTCCCGGCTTTGTCAACCTGGACTTTGCCGATGTCACCGCCATCATGAAGGATGCCGGTTTCGCCCACATGGGTGTCGGTTCGGCTACCGGTGCCGACAAGGCACAGATTGCCGCAAAGGCTGCCATCTCTTCCCCGCTGCTGGAAACTTCGATCGCCGGTGCGACCGGTATTCTGGTCAGCATCACGGCATCGCCTGATATCGGGCTGGAAGATATTGACCAGGCATCGACCATGATTGCCGAAGAAGCGCATCCCGATGCCAATATCATTTGGGGCGCTGCTTTCGATCCTTCCCTTGAGGACGAGATGCGCGTGACCATCATTGCAACCGGTTTTGACAGTGCCCGTGCCAGCGAGAAGGCTGCTGCCGATCTCTCGAAGAGCGCGATTACACAAGCCACCGAAGAAGCGGAAGTGGAACCGATCAAAGAAGTGGCACCGGTTCAGCCCGAACCGCCGCAGAAGGATTCCTCGATTTCCGACAACGATTTCAGCGATATCATGAGCATTCTGAAAAAGTCTAAGGGCAATTTGCCGAGAAGATAAGTTTTCAGAATATGAAAAGCCCCCGGCTCCAAAAAAGGAGCCGGGGGCTTTTTTCATGGCCACAGAAGTTATGCCAAAACACAGTGCACCGGCAACCCGTCCCGGTACAGAGGACTCACTTCACCGCAGATGAGGGGGCGCAGGTACGCGATACACAAATCGGTCACACCGTTCCCTTCGGCATTGATAAAATTGTCCGGTACCTTTTTCACACGGTTGGCAATTTCAGAAACCGGGGCGGTTCCATAACGCAATTCGTAATCGGCTCCGCCTTGCCGCGTTACCGTCACCATACAACCGGTTGCCCCCGAAAGCACCGCGCGCACGGCATATATCCCGGTCTCGACCGATTCTTCGATGTCGGTACGGGACGCCAGGTGCGAGGCACAGCGCTGCGGCAGATTCAACTCGACCGAGCGTACCTTACACCCGAATTCCTCTTTAACCGCCTGTTCCAGCATCTTGCCGGTACCGCCGAGATAACGATGCCCGAAGGTATCCGCCGCGCCGCTTTGCGTGCTCTCCCCGACGTAATGCCCCGTTTCGTCCCGCAATCCTTCAGAAACGGCAATGACCACATTGGGATGCTTTTCAAATGCGCGGCGTAAATCCGCAAAAAATGCCTGCATATCAAACGCCCGTTCCGGCAGGTACAGATAATCGACCCCCATACCGGTCACAGCCCCCGGAAGCGCTGCCGCGCAAGTAAGCCACCCGGCATCCCGCCCCATAATTTCCACAATGGTAACGGCACGGACGGTATAAACCGCACAGTCGCGGAGAATCTCCTGTACAGTTGTGGCAATATATTTTGCAGCAGACCCAAACCCAGGTGTATGATCGGTCAATACAAGATCATTATCAATCGTTTTCGGAACACCGACAATGCGGACATCATACGCATGCTTCTCAAAGAAAGCGCGCAACTTGTCCACTGCATCCATCGAATCATTACCGCCGATGTAAAAGAAGAACCGAATATCAAAGCGGCGGAAAACCGCAAGAATCGTTTCATATGTACCGGGATCGGTTTCGGGACTCGGAAGTTTTTTGCGACAAGAGCCGAGCGCAGCAGCCGGTGTATGCTGCAAAAGTGAAAGGCGCGCGGAATCGGAAAATTCCGCATCCAGATCCAAGAGATTTCCGGCAAGCAATCCCTCTATGCCATTACGCATCCCATACAATTTTCCCATTTTACCTGCCGCCTGCGCACGCTGCACACCGGTGATAACACCGGCAAGCGTGGCATTGATGGCGGCGGTCGGTCCGCCAGACTGCCCGACCATTACATTACCATATAGCCGCTCCATAGACATTTTCCTCTCTTTCCATGGGAGAAGTATATCACATTGCGGGCAAATTGTCAACCGTTTCTTCGGGGAAACGAGCCCCGATTACCCGCGGCGCCGACAGAAAAACCAGAAATGCAATCGGGCAGATGGCTCGCACCGCGGTAAGAAGCCGGTCACTTTCCCGGCGACGGACCGCACAAAGCAAAACGCTCTTCCCCTGCCCGGTGTACCCGCCATTCCCACGCAACAGCGTAACCCCGCGGTCAACAGATGCCGCAATTCCCTCGGTCAGACGTTGGGCATCGATCTCGGGGCAAATCAGGAGCGCAAGTTGCGCCCCGTGTACATGAGAAAGAATGCCATCCAAAGCAAAAGAGTAACAGAGCAGCGCAACCACAGAATAAAAAATTCCGGAGAAGTAGGAAAGAAGCACGGCGGAAGTGAGTACAATCGCAGCATCAATGCAAAAGACCCAACTGCCAAGGGACAAACGGCGGAATCTTCCGTGCAGCAAATACGCTGCGAGATCACTGCCACCGCTGGTATAACCACGCAAAAGCGCAACGGCAGTACCCACCCCGCAAACGGCCCCACCGAACGCAGCGGCAATCAAAGGTTCACCGGTCAGGGATGGTAAAAAAGAAAATACATCGATAGCAACCGACACCGACAGAATCCCGAGAACCGAACGCGCCAGCCCTCCTCTACCATATCGCCGCAGACGAAGGGCGAGAAGCGGCAGATTCAATAGAATGTTGACCGCCCCCACATCCCACCCGAAAAGCAACTCACAAACGGTACCGATCCCCGCCGCACCACCCAGGATTATGGCGTTCGGCAACAGAAACATATGGAATCCCGCACAAAACAACAACGCCCCGGCAATCAGTGCCGCAAAATCCATCATTCGGTTCTTTCCTTGCACGTCAATCACCCCCAAGGTAAGGGTTACCCTGCCGCGT
>CAKSLR010000073.1 GCA_934467435.1 uncultured Eubacteriales bacterium
GGGAATCGCGCCGCTCAACATGCCGTCAATATAACCGGCAATGGTGGTCATCGGTGTGCGCAGGTCGTGCGAGACATTGGCAAGAAAGCTGGAACGCAGCGTTTCCAGTTGAGCAAGGGAATCCGCCATGTTGTTAAAGGTAACGGCAAATTCGGAGATTTCGTCGTTGCCCACCACCTGAATCCGCGTGTCAAATTTGCCCTCAGAAAAGTCCTTTGCCGCCTGCCGCATCTGGCGCAGCGGGCGCAGCAGCCGTTCGGTAATAAAATACACGGCAATCATCACCGCCAGCATGATCCAAAGGTTCGCCAGCAGAATGCTTTTGTTCATGACGGTAATCAGGGCGTCTGCTCCGGTGACCGAAGAAAAGGCAAACACCGCGCCCTGGATTCTGCCGCCGTGGTTGTGGTAATAGGTACCGCAGACAAAATGCGCGTCAGAGAAGGTGCCATTCAGTTTGCCGTATTCGGTCAGTTCTTTCTTTTCCGACAGGCGGTTCATCACCTCCGCGGAAATCTGCGTCGGCATTTCCTTTTCGCTGCCCGCCATATATTCGGCAATCACGTTTCCGTTCATGTCGGTAATCAGGAAAGAGATGTCCGCCGCATAAGGCGACATCCGCTCCAGTACCAGCGCCAGTCGGGCGCTCTCCACCTCGTTTGTGGGCATTTCCTGGTATTTGGCATCCACAATGCCGGCGGTAATCCGCGTAATCAGCCTGACGTCGTCCATGCGGGCATCGTTGGCATAGTCATCGATGCTGACGGCAATGATGGAACTGAGCATCAGAAAACTGGTCAGAATAATGACGGCAAACATGGTAATATATTTAGCAAAGATACTTTTCATCGCAAAGGCGCCCCCGCTTCTTTCATTCCTCTCTATTATAACGCGGATTCGGATTCCTGTCAAATAAAAACCGGGAAAAATAGAAAAATTCGGTTGACGGCGGGCAGAAAGCGTGCTACAATAGAGGTGCGTAACAAAACAAGGAGATGATCACCGTGAAAGAAAATACTGTTGTGACAAGATTTGCCCCCAGTCCGACGGGGTATATGCATATCGGCAATCTGCGCACCGCGTTGTATTCCTATCTGATTGCCCGCCACGCGCACGGGCGTTTTATCCTGCGCATTGAGGATACCGACCGGGAACGCCTGGTGGAGGGGGCAACCGATGTCATTCTGCGCACGCTGGAGGTCACGGGGCTGCATTATGATGAGGGACCGGGCGTTGGCGGTGCGCACGGACCGTATGTGCAGAGCGAACGGAAACCGATTTATATGGAATACGTCAAGCGCCTGGTGGATGCCGGCGCCGCGTATTATTGCTTCTGCACCAAAGAGCGGCTCAGTGCCCTGCATGAAGAGGATGAAAACGGCGGTTACGACCGTCACTGCCGTGATCTGCCGGCGGAGGAAGTGGAGCGCAATCTGGCAGCGGGGGTGCCGTTTGTCATCCGTCAGAAAATGCCCCTGACCGGGAAGACGTCCTATGTGGATGCCGTGTTCGGTGAGATCAGTGTGGAAAATGAGGAACTGCAGGATCAGATTTTGGTGAAGGCGGACGGGTATCCGACTTATAACTTCGCGCATGTGGTGGATGATTATCTGATGGGCGTGACCCACGTGGTGCGCGGCAGCGAGTATCTGACTTCTACCCCGAAGTATGTGCTGCTTTACGATGCCTTTGGCTGGGAGCGCCCGACCTACGTGCACCTGCCGCTCCTTATGGGCAAAAACGCGGACGGTACGGTGTCCAAACTTTCCAAGCGCCACGGCGCAGTCAGTTTTCAGGATTTGCTGTCGGACGGCTTTTTGCCGGAGGCGGTCATCAACTACATTGCGCTTCTCGGCTGGTGCCCGAAGGGCGAAGACGCGGAAAAAGAGTTCTTTACCCTGCGGGAACTGGAGGAGACTTTCTCGATTGCCGGGGTCAACAAATCCCCCTCGGTCTTTGATTTTGATAAACTTCTCTGGTTCAACGGTGAGTATATCAAAGCGTTGCCTTTTGCACGTTTCTGTGAATTGGCGCGTCCCTTCCTGCATACGCCGTTCCCCTCTGCCGTGCAGGTGGATGCCGTGCTGGCGCTGCTGCAGGGGCGCATCGGAAAACTGAGCGAAGTAGAGGAAAAGAGCGCCTTTTTCCGTACCTTGCCGGCGTATGACGTGGCTTTGTTCGAAAACAAGAAAAACAAGGTGACAGGGGAGAATGCGCCCGCCATTCTGCGCGTAGCGGCAGATGCCCTGCGGGCAGTGGATACCTGGGATAACGATACGCTGTACGCGACCCTTTTGCATACCGCAGAAACCTGCGGCTGTAAGAGCGGCGCGGTGATGTGGTGCCTGCGCATCGCCGTATCCGGCATGGCGGTGACTCCCGGCGGCGCGACGGAGATTATGGCTGCCATCGGCAAGGAGGAGAGCCTTGCCCGGATTGCCGTTGCGTGCGAAAAGTTCGTTGGGTAAATTTACCACCCATCGCAGATCTGCGATGGGTGGTTTTGTCTATATTTGGGAAAAGCAGGCGGAATCTGACAGATTTTGACCCGTATTTTGCCGTTTGTCTCACCAAAGAAACACATTTTGCATGTAGAAATTTTGATTCAAAATTTGTGCAATTTGCACAGGATTTCAACGGCAATTTTTGGCTGCCAAAAGGGAAAAGTACAGAATTACAATGTAAATACAATTTACTTATGCGTGCTTGCCGCTTTTTAATCAATTGAATAATGCTGTTTTCAAATGACTTTTTGCCTTGTGAAAGGTAAATGACGGTGACGTGACGGCTTTTTGGATTCTTAATAAAATAAAGCGGAAAATTGTGGAGAAGAATCGGGGCGGTTTTTCAAAAAGCAGGGGAAGAAAAAAACCTCCCCTCCGCCTTTTGCACCCCGCGGGCGGACGGATTTTTTCCTTGACTTTTCGGGTTCGGTGTGGTAATATATTTCTATCAAAACAAGAAAAGGCGTACCTCGCCGCCCGCGAAATCGGCACGGCAGTGCTGAAAAACGGGGCGGCTTTTGTGTGTGATGTGCGGTTTTTCGGCTCTGCCGGCGCTGTGCGGCGGGCTTTTGACCGGGGGATTCCCGGAAAACGCTAGGAGGAATTTTTCATGAAGAAAACCAGGTTTACCCGTGTAACTGCTCTTTGCCTGGCGCTGCTTTTGCTGTGCGGTACGCTCAGCGTTTCGGTTGCCGCGGCGGATACGGCTGCGTCGGGGACGGGAACGGGCGCCAGCACGGACATGAAGGAGACGCTCAACTCGTCGTCCTATTCGGACTATGACGCAAAACATCCGCAGACGAAGGGCTCTGATACGGTCATCATCGATGCGAAGGACGTATATTCTTACTCCGACGGTTCGACGGTGTATTACTACGACGGGGCGGCCTCTTCGTTCTATTCGCTTGACGAAAAGGGCGAACGTGTTCCCGTGGCAATCGAGGATCTTGCGATTGCGTTCGGTTCCTACGGCGACCGGGACGCACTGCTTTCCCCGAACAGCGGCACCATCACCTGGCAGGTGGAGATTCCGAGCAGCGGTCGCTATGCGATGGAACTGGAGTACTACCCGCTCGGGGAGAGTACTTCGATGATCGAACGTATGTTCTACCTCGACGGAAAAGTTCCGTTCTCCCAGGCACGTTATCTCTCCCTTTCGAAAGTTTGGGAGTATGACTATCCGAGAAATGCGGACGGCAATATTACCTTCAAAGTAGATATCAACGGCAACCAGTTGAAACCGGTTTCCCGTACCGCGGCGGAGTGGATGCACTACAGTTTCACCGCGGCGGACGGTTTTTATCAGGAACCGTTTGAAATCTACTTTGATAACGAAGCCAATAAGACCGGTTCGACCCACACCATCTCGCTTGCCGCAACGCGTGAGGCAATGGCGCTGAAGTCGATCCGCATTTACCCCTATGAAGGGCTGCCGACGTATGCCGAGGTGCTGGGGAGTTATCGTGCTGCCGGCTACCGTGCCGCTGCGCTGGATTCCTACTTCCGCATGGAAGCCGAGATGCCCTACCGCGTTTCGGATACTTCGGTTTACATGGCAAATGACCGTACCTCCGCCATCACGTCCCCCACATCTGCCGGCGCGCAGCTTCTTAACGTGCTGGGCAGCAACAGCTATGATACGGTCGGGCAGTGGGCGGCATACCGGATCACCGTGCCGGAGACCGGGCTTTATACCATTTCCGTCCGCTGCAAACAGACGGCGCTGCCCGGTATGTACACCTCACGTGCCATCCGGCTGGCGGGCGGCATTTACGGAGATGAACTCGCCGTTCCTTTCAAGGAAGCCTACAACACCCGCTTCAATTACAATAAATCCTGGCAGGTCATCACCCTCGGGGACGGCACCAACGTATTCCAGTTCTACTTTGAAAAAGGCGTGGAGTACACCATGTCGCTCGATGTCAGTCTCGGTACACTTGCCGAGACCATCGAGTCGGTAGAGAGTTCGCTGAATGTCATCAACAACTGCTACCTCGAAATTCTGAAACTGACGGGCGCCGAGCCTGACCAGTATCGTGACTATAAGTTCTCCCGCGTGATGCCCGCTACCATCCGGAACATTCTGCGGGAATACAAGAACCTCACCCGTGTGTCTGAGGAATTGACCGAACTGTGCGGCTCGAAGGGCTCGCACGTGGCAACACTGGATAAGATCGCCTATCTGCTGCACACCATGGGCACGCAGGAAGATAAGATTGCGGAAAACCTGGATGATCTGAAGTCCTACATCGGTACTCTCGGTACCTGGTTGAACAACTCCAAGCGCCAGTCTCTGATGATGGACTACATCGTGGTCAACGGTAGCGGCGAAACCACCTATGAAGCTGCCATGGACGTGAAACTTGACGGGCAGTTCCGTGCCGATGCCAATTTCTTTGAGGCAGCCGGTTTTGAAATTGCTTCCTTCTTTATGAGTTTTGTGACCGACTACAACCAGATGGGTGTGACTGAGATTCTGGATACCAACCGCCGTGTGGAGGTTTGGCTGACAACCGGTCGTGACCAGGCGGGAATCTGGCGTAACCTGATCGACTCTTCGTTTACTTCCACCGAACAGGGGAAGGGGATTGCCGTCGATCTGAAACTGGTTGCCGGCGGAACGATTCTTCCTTCGGTTCTCGCCAAACAGGGACCGGACGTGTACATGGGTCTGGATAGCGGCAGCGTGATCAACTACGCCATCCGTAGTGCGGTTCTGCCGGTAACCGAGTTCGTCAAACGGGATCCCGAAGTGCTGAACGACTTCAATGAGGCGACCCTTGTGCCGATTAGTATGTATAACGACATTTACGGCGTTCCCGAGACCGTTTCCTTCTCGATGATGTTCTATCGGAAGGATGCGCTTGTCAATCTCGGCTTGGATGTACCGCAGACCTGGGACGATCTGCTTACCGCTGTGCCGGTGCTGCAGTCCTCCAACATGGAGATCGGTTTGTCCCGTGACTATAACCTCTTCCTCTATCAGCGTGGCGGTGATCGCTGGAAGTATGAGGGGCGGGATTATGCCGGAACCAAGTATGCCGATCTGATGCAGGATGAAAGCTTTGCCAAGTACTTTGACTATATGGAGATCGGCTACGACACCAATATTGCACTGGATGCTTTCAAATATATGTGCCGTTTCTACACCGACTACAGTTTCCCGGTTACCTTTGACGGCGCGAACCGTTTCCGTACCGGTGAGATGCCGATTCTGATTGCCGATGCCGTCAGCATGTATAACCAGTTGACCGTCTTCGCAACTGAAATCCGCGGGCTTTGGATGTTTGCCAACGTTCCCGGCACAAAGCGTTCGGACGGCACAATCTCCAGCGTGGCGATTGCCGGCGTGAGCGCAGTGGTCATGATGAACGGTGTGGAGGATCCCGAGGCTTCCTGGCGTTTTATGAAGTGGCAGATCGGCTCTGATGTTCAGTCCACTTACGGCAACAGCATGGTCTCTCTGATCGGTCCTTCCGCCAAGTACAACACGGCAAATATGGGCGCACTTTTCAAGATGTCCTGGACCTCTGAGGAGTATGCGAACCTCTATGCGCAGTTCAACAACCTTGCAACCATCCCGAACTACCCCGGCGCCTACATCATCGACCGTTATCTGAACTTTGCTTTCCTTAACGCGTATAACGATGGTGCCGAACCGGTTGAGCAGCTTCAGGGTTATGTCAAGACCATTAACGTCGAGATTACCCGTAAGAGAAAGGAATTTGACCTTCCCGTTCTGGAGGATGGGGAAACGGTCGATGATTCCATTGAAACTTACCTGGAGTATCTGAAGAAACTCAGCCCGGAAGAATTGGCGAACTATTCTGAATACGTGCAAAATTACGTCAATGGTTTGAAATAACGGCAAACCGATCTCGCAAATCTT
>CAKSLR010000074.1 GCA_934467435.1 uncultured Eubacteriales bacterium
CTCCTGGTTGTCGTCATCATCGGTCCGATTTTTGAAGAAATCGTTTTCCGCTACGGCGCCATGCGGCTGCTTTTGCCGTATGGGGAAGTTGCCGCCGTCTTTTTCTCTGCCCTTGCCTTCGGGTTGGCGCACGGTAATTTCTTTCAGTTCTTTTATGCGTTTTTGGTCGGTTGCCTGTTTGGCTATGTGTACCTGCGCACCGGGCGGCTGGCGGATTCGATCCTTTTACACATCTTCTTTAACTTTACAGGTTCGTTTTTGCCCATTTTTCTTCTGCGTGCCGCTAACCTGGACGCGCTGGGGGATGCTGCCACAGCCGACGACCTGATTGCACTGGTCCTGCAAAATCCCCTGCCCTTCCTTTTTCTGCTGCTGTTCGGTCTGCTGTCCTTTGCCGCATCCGTAGCGGGGGTCATATTTCTCTTGACCTGCTTTCGTCGTGTGAAATTCGCCCCTTCCCCTCTCGGGCGGGAGGATGTGCGCCGTGCTGCGTTCCCGAATGTCGGCACGGTATTGCTTCTCCTGGTTTCCCTTCTTCTGTTTGCACTTTCTTTTATCACCACCTGAGGAGCGGACATATGCTGAAACTGACTGCCGGTAAAACCATCACAAGGAGCTTTTTATGTTGACCGAAAAACAAAATGAAAGCATTGACCGTGCCGCCCGTTATTTCTCCGAGAAAGGGGAAAAGACCGGCACGCTGCGTCCCGAATTCCGTGCCCGCATCCTGCGGTTTCTCGCGCTGACGCGATCTGCCATGTATCCCACCGTGTACGGGGGAGAAGAAGGGGTGGATCGCGCGGGCAGCCTGCGGGCGGCGGCGCGCGAACTTTCGTTCCTGCTGTGCGAAACGGTGGAAGACCCTGTGCGCCATGACGCCATTCTGCGCGGTTTTTTTGACGCGCTGCCCGATGTATATGATACCCTGGCAACCGATATCCGCGCCGCCTATGAAGGCGACCCTGCGGCAAAATCCGAGGAAGAGATTCTGCTTGCCTACCCGGCGTTTGAAGCCATCAGCATTTACCGGCTGGCACACATCCTTTACACACTGGAAGTACCGCTGATTCCGCGGATGATGACCGAATATGCCCACAAAAATACCGGCGTGGATATCCACCCCGGCGCTACCATCGGTCATTCCTTTTTCATCGATCACGCCACCGGCGTGGTGGTGGGGGAAACCTGCCGCATCGGCGACCATGTAAAACTCTACCAGGGCGTTACCCTGGGGGCGAAGAGTTTTGAATTGGACGACCAGGGCAACCCGGTCAAAGGCGTCAAACGGCACCCCGATATCGGCAACCATGTGGTGATTTACGCCGGTGCAACCATTCTCGGCGGCAGCACCGTAATCGGGGATCACTGCGTCATCGGCGGTAACGTATGGCTGACCCATTCGGTGCCGGCAGGGGAAACGGTCTATTATCACGGCGGGCAGTAACGGCACCGCAGAAAAAGGCGGAACCTTCAGGTTCCGCCTTTTTCCGTCAGTTCTCCGAGCCGCCCCTCAAAACACAGCCCATACCAATGCTCCTCCATCTCCGGCAGGGTATCCTGAATACAATGAGAAAGGAAGCGCATGGCGCGCTCCGCCGCCGCAGCAAGCGGAACTCCGCGGGAAAGAAAGCCGGTAAACGCCCCGGTAAAAAGATCGCCCGTACCGTGAAAACGGCGGGGAATGTAAGGGGCAAGCGCCCTGCCTGTCACCCCGTCCTCACCGCGGTAAACCACCGAAATGGTGGTTTCGTCGGCAAGTACGCCGGTAATCAGAATATTTCTGACATCCAGTTCGGCAAGGCGGGAAAGAATTTCACGCAGCGCCGCCTCGGTGGGGCGGGCGCCGGTATAGGGAACGCCCGCCAGGAGACACGCCTCGGTCAGATTGGGAGTCATGGCGTCCGCCCCGCGGCAGAATGCGCGCATCCGGGTGACAAAATCGGCATCGTAGATGGAGTAGAACGCACCCTCGTCTCCCATCACGGGGTCTACCACCCGCAGCGCTCCCTCCCGCATCAGGGGCGGCAGCAGCCGCTGCAAAAGATCCATCTGGGCGGCAGAGGCGAGATAGCCGCTGAGAAACCCGTCAAACCGCACGCCGAGTGTGGCAAAATGCGAAAGAATCTTCTCCATTTCGTCGCTGAGATCCAGAAACGTATAGCCGGAAAAACCGCCGGTATGCGTAGAAAGCAGAGCGGTAGGCAACACCACCGTCTCAATGCCCGCTGCGGAAAGCAGCGGCAGCATCACGGTATTGGAACATTGCCCGAGACAGGAAATATCCTGCACGGAAAGAAATCGTTTCGTTCTTGGCATGGCACCCTTCTTTTTCCCCCCCTCGCAGCGGAGGGGTTTATTTTTGTTTTGCCATCAGGGCGCGGATCTGGGAGGCAAACGCCGCCAGTTCCTTGTTCGGGCGCCCGTGGCTCTCGCGGGCGAGCGCCAGCAGCGCCTCCGCCGCGCTGACCAGATCGCCGTACACCGTAGCGGCGCGCCCGGTGGGCGTTTCCGCCGTGCGGCGCACGGGAATTCCTTCGGTCACGCGCACAAACCGTTCGGCGGCAAGGTCATACTCCGTTCCGCTGTACGGCGCATATGCCGTGTAGCCGGCGTCCGATAGCGTCCGGGCAAAATCGGTGACCGCTGCATCTTCCCCATGATTGACAAAAACGGCGCGCGGGCGCTTTCCCATGGCGGCAAGCCAGGCAAGCAGTCCGTCCCGGTCGGCATGCCCGCTGATACCGGCAAGCGAGCAGATCTCCGCCCTGACTTCAATCTCTTCTCCGAACAGGCGCACCTCTTCCGCACCGTCCAGGATGGCGCGCCCCAGCGTACCCTCCGACTGATAGCCGACAAAAAGGATTGTACATTCGGGGCGCCAGAGGTTGTGTTTGAGGTGATGGCGGATTCGTCCCGCCTCGCACATCCCGCTGGCGGAGATGATGACTTTCGGGCGTTTATCCTGATTGATCGCCCGTGACTCCTCCGGCGTTTCCGCCGCCACAAGCCCGTCAAAGAAGAACGGGTCTTTTCCGGCGTCAAGCAGGGCAATCGCGTCATCATCCAAAGACTCCCGGTCACACTGCATGAAAATGCGGGTTGCCGCGCCTGCCAGCGGGCTGTCCATATACACCTTGAAATCGGCAAACTCCGGAAGCCGTTTTTCTTCTTTGATGCGGCGCAGGTTGTAAAGAAGTTCCTGCGTGCGCCCAACGGCGAACGAAGGGATCACCACATTCCCGTCGCGGTGGAAGGTGCGGCACAGCACGTCGCACAGTGCCCCGATGTGGTCGGTGGCTGTCTTTTCATGCAGACGGTTACCGTAGGTGGATTCGATCATGACAAAGTCCGCCCCGTCAATGACGGCAGGATCCCGCAAAATGGGGCGGTTCGGATTGCCGAGATCGCCCGAAAAGACCATCTTCCGCTCTACCCCGCCCTCGGAAAGAAACACCTCAATCGAAGCCGATCCGAGCAGGTGCCCTGCATCCGCAAAACGGATGGTGACAAATTCATTGACACGGATCAGGGTACGGTAAGGGCAGGGGCGGAAACGACGCAGAATCGCCTCGGTATCCGCCATATCATAAATCGGCACATAAGCTTCCCTGCCCGCGCGCTTCGCCTTGCGGTTCCGCCACTCTGCCTCAAATTCCTGAATGTGTGTACTGTCCCGCAACATAATCTCCGAAAGTGCTGCCGTCTCATGCGTGGCATACACACTGCCGTGGAACCCGCCGCGCGCAAGCAGCGGCAGGTTGCCCGAATGGTCAATGTGCGCGTGTGTAAGCAGCACCGCATCGATTGAGGCAGGGCTGACGGGAAGTTCCTGGTTTTCAAAAATATCCTTCCCCTGTTCCATGCCGCAGTCGATCAAAAGGCGGGTACCGCCGACTTCCAGCAGTGTACAACTTCCCGTCACCTCATGGGTCGCGCCGAGAAATGTGATCTTCATGAAAATTCCTCCGATTTCATTTTACAAAGGGAAAAAGGAAATGCCGCAACACTCCCCTCTCCGGCACGCGCCCTCTCAGAACAGGCGCTGCCCGTTGATCACCAGGCGGAAGGGCAGCCCCAGTGTGGCGGCAGCCTTCCGGCACAGGGTCATACGGGCAAGAAAAATTTCAAAATAGTCCATCACCGGGCTGATATCGGTGTCAATCTCCAGTGACAGGCGGATCGCGCCATCCACCACCTCCAGCCGGGAGGATGTCACCGAATAATTGACGCGGTCGTGAATATCGAACGTGGTAATATCGGGGTTCCGCACACGGCTGCGCCGCACATCGCTTTTATCCGCCAGAATCAAGGCAGCCGCAAGCGGATTGACCGGCACGCCCGTGCCCTCGTCATGATTTCCGATAGCGGTAACGATGGTGGCAATATCCGCGGCGGGCATTCCCTTGTGTTCCAGGATACGAAAGGCGATGATCGCGCCGCTTTGCGAATGATCGACCCGGTTGACCAGGTTCCCGATATCGTGCAGATAGGCGGCAACCCGCGCAATTTCCACCGTATGCTCGTCATACCCAAGCGTGCGCAACAGATACGCCGCCGTTTCCGCCACACGGGTCACGTGGGGAAAACTGTGTTCGGTAAACCCCAGCGCGCGCAGGGATTCATCCGCCCTTGTAATGTAGATGGAAATTTCTTCGTCTTTTTTGAGTTCTTCCAGGGTAATCATGCCTTCGCCTCCCCACAGACCTCAAAGGAAAAGAGACGCATATCGGGGTTGCCCCAACTTGTCTTTGGAACCAGCGTCACGCGAACGACCTCCTCTGTCAGCGTATGACGGCAGAGGCGCTGGTGATTGTCGGTCACGTGCAGGCGGCTCTCGGTACCGTCAGGGTGAGAAAAGATCAGCGTATAATCCCGCACCAGCGTCCGCGGCAAAAAGAACCGGGTTTCCTGCAACGGATACGAGCAGGGCATATTGTGATAATCGCGGTTAAGGTCACTGTCAAACACCAACCGCACGCCGCGCAGGGAAACGGGCGCATCAAACTCATAGACAATCGGCGTACCCGGCGCACAGGTAAAGAGGTTTTCCTCCCCACGGTCCAGCCCGTTCTGCAGCACACTTGCCGTTGTATGCGCCAGGCGCGTCAGGGGCGCCACCTCCCGGCGGATGCCGGGCAGCATGCAGTCATCCTCCAAAAGAAGTGCCTGCAATTTCGGAATATCGATCGTAGCGGGCGTGGTGCCGTCCTCACGCATGACGGCAACGGCGCTTCCCACCGCCTGCCCGAGCAGCGCGCAGGTCGCCATCACCCGGCAAGAAGAGAGCGCCGCGTGCGTCACGCTGATATTCCGCCCCGCAAACAGGAGGTTTGGCACCGCCTCGGAATACAGTGCGCGGAACGGAATGCCCCAGGGAGACGGGGCGGGGTGATAGATGGTGGGGTGCCCCTCCCGGTAACGGAATCCGGCGGGAAAATGGTCGTCCATCGTCCATCCGGCATACGCCACCACATCGGGGAAAGGTCCCCCTGCCAGCACATCGCGCTCATTGACCACATACGCACCGCGGTACCGGCGGGATTCCCGCTTGCCGGGCAAAAAGCCCATCCATTCGAGTTCCCAGTTATCCACCCCATGGTCGCCATGATTTTTCATGTGATCCCAGACGCCGTAGGCAATCTTCAGGAGTTCGTCCCGCAGGCGATCGGTATCGTGAATGCAGTCGTCCTCCCCACCCAACTCGATCCACCAGAAGTTAGAGTAAATCCCGTGATCCCGGAACGGCAAACAACGGTCATCGGGGTACGAATACGCCCACTTCGGGGGAACAAAGGTGGTTTTATGGTCGGTTTCCCGAATCTGAAAAATGCAACTCATGCCCATCGTCTTACGATCCGCCACATCGGGGGGAATGGTCTCCCCGTATTCCGCTTTGGCTTCCCGCCCGTACATGTAAGGGGCACCGGTCAGAGGTGCCAAGATGGAATCCCCCGAGCAGTCGGCAAACCAGGTGGCGCGGACGGTATGGTAAGTCTCGCTGTTCAGTTGCCAGCCGGTCACCGAGGCAATGCCCCCATCCTGCATTTCGGCGCTCTGACAGGTGCAGTTGAGCAGCAGAAGCAGATTTTTTTCTTCGATGGCGGCGCCGTAAAGCACGCCGTCCCACAACGAATAGCGGTGCGACGGGTTGGCATAGAAATTTTCAAGGAAGAGTTCCTCGCAAATACCGCCCTCCCGGTTGTCTTTCCCGTGGGCGCCGCACACCCACATCCGGATTTCACTTGACGCATTTCCCCCAAGGACGGGGCGATCCTGCATCAGCACGACACGGCAGCCGTGCCGCGCCGCCGCCAGTGCCGCGCAAAGCCCCGCAAGACCGCCGCCGACAACACAAAGGTCCGCCTGAT
>CAKSLR010000075.1 GCA_934467435.1 uncultured Eubacteriales bacterium
GAGCAACTGACTCTTAATCAGTGGGTCCGGGGTTCGAGTCCCCGAAGGTGCACCAAACCGGAGTAAAACGAACCTGAGAGAAAATCTTGAGTTCGTTTTATTTTATACAAGAGATTGTTTTGGACTAAAAATCAAACGATAAAAACATTACAACGTTTAACCGAGTGTTCTGCACACTCGGTTTTTCTATGCTGTTTTGCCGTCCGATTTATCGCCTTTCGTCTGCGTTTGTAGCACAGTGAAAACCAAAAGTCAATGACAAAAATTTTTACTTAGAACGTGAAATTGCCGACTACTACGTAAAATTTTTTTGCTAGTCGTTGACTTCCTGTTAACCAACTACAAGGTAAAAAACTTCTATCTTTTCCCGGTGCTACTTCCGTTTTTGCCGAAAGGTAAGGAAATCCTAGGCAAAATCTGGATAGCGATACGGCTATTTCGTCAGAAAACGTACTAAGCCGAGGGGTTTCTCTGCCTTGTCGTCGTGCGGTGATTTTTTGTGTTCAGATCCACGCGATGATAGCTGATAAACAGGCAAAGTCTTCTTCACCGGATTCTCCGCGGAAAGATCCTTATGTTTCTCTGGCAAAAACCTATATCGTTAAATGCCCGTAATCCTCGGATTTTTGATTTCAACTGCAAATTCAAAAATCAAAAGGGGATTACAAAATGAGCTGGACTAATGCTTATTCAGCTTTGAAGGAGAAAATTCTATGAAAACCCTGCAAGCCATTCAAAAAACTAAAACGTATTTCGGGTCCTGACCGGGGTGGCTTTTGTTTTTTGCGTTGTCGGTACGGTGGTATCCGGCGTCGGTGCTTTGTGCGCAGTGGCACAGTGGCACGGCGGAACCATCTTCAGCCTGTTCGGCGAGCCGATTCGGCTTTTTGCCGAAGGAACCGACCTTGCTCGGAAATCGTTGGAACGGTTAGCCATGACTTTTATGTTGACTGCCGAGGCAAATTCTTTTCGCCCTGACGCGCGGGTGTCTTAAGGCGGAATTGGCAGATGGCACGCCATTTACAAGGGGCGGCGCGGATCGCCTCCGAAAAATCGGTATCCGGTTCATTTATATTCCCCTCATCGCCGTTTCCGCGTCGGCGGCGGTTGCCGTCTGGCAGGTGTGAAGAATCTCGGAGGTGTCAGCAACTTCCTATACCTTTGACGCGGCACGCGCGGTATATGGCATCGTTCGCGCGGAATGGCAGCGCCGAAAAGAAGAACTCTTGCCCTAATATCTCGCAAAAAAGGCACGGCAGAAAAATCTGCCGTGCCTTTTTTGTGGGGAATCTTGCCGCGGCGTTGCCCGCCGTGCGGCGGGCAAATGCTGCGGGAGTGCCGTTATTTTTCAGCCCTTGCAACTTTCGCAGAAGGAACCGTACTTCTGCTTTGCCTGCTGCAGTTTGTTTTCTTCAGCTTTTTCCACCGGGTACCAGCCGCGGGTGTTCATTTCTTCCCACACCTCGTGCTGAATCCGGTGCTCATCGTTCAGAATGTTTAAAAACAGGTTCTTCACTTCCGGCGTTGCGGCTTCATTGACATAGGTGTTATATTCTCCCGTGATATATTTCTGGGAGGTCAGGGCATCGTCCATACGTTCTTTTTCTGTCAGTTTCTTGTTTTCGTTCATTTTATTTTCTCCTTATTTCAGATGGGAATAGAGCATATCGAAGTGCTGCTGATGCTGTGCGGCGATCTGCTCATATTTGTTTTTCAGCGGGGCATCCTGTGTGTTTGCCGCAAAATCCTTATACTTGTTTACCAACAGTTCTTCCGCTGCGAGGAGGTCAGACAGGGATGAGAGTTCTTTCGCTGTGATTTGTGCCATGGTTTTTCTCCTTTATATATATTTTTGCATCCGCTTGACGTTATCCTGCTCGAAATCAATCACGCGCTGGCAGAGGGTTGCCGCCTCTTCCGTTCCGCTCTGTTCCCGCAGGCGATTCAGTCGGCGCCGCATATCCAGTATGCTCAGATTGGAGCCGTTTATCATCAGTTCCGCAATATGCGCCGGGGAAGAATCGAACATGGTATGCATGGTCATGCCGATATGCGCCGGCAGACGGGATACGGTCGAACGATCCTTCACTTCCTCGTTCACCCCGTTCAGGTACTCTTTCGCCATTTTGAAAAAGTGGCAGTAGCCCGACATGTGCAGTGCCATATCGTGCCGGAGCCGTTCGTTGTGTACCTTCGGCATCAGACGGGTAATGGCATCATAACCGACATCCGTGCTTTTATAAAGGTCTTTGTAAAATTCCAGTTCGTTCATACGCGCGCCCTTTCTTTTCGCTTTCTGTATGCGTATTATGGAACGATCACTTACCATTTATTCACAGAAATCTTGATTTTTTTCGGCGATTGTGTTATACTGTCTCAGTGTAAGGCTTTTGCGCATATTCTAAAAGTATCGAACGGAAAGGGGGGGGCTATTTTCGTGTTTTGTGAAATCGAACCGGCAGACCTGGAGATGCGCCCGTTTGCGCGCATCGGTGGGGATTGGATGCTGCTGACTGCCGAAAAGCCGGATGGCAGCGTCAACTGCATGACCGCTTCCTGGGGCGGTGTGGGGGTTCTTTGGGGAAAGCCGGTGCTTTATTGCTTCATCCGCCCGCAACGCTATACCCACCAATTCAGCGAGGAAGGGAATCGGCTGAGCGCCTGCTTCTTTCCCGCCGCGTATCACAAGGTCCTTTCGTTCTGCGGAAAGGTGAGCGGACGGGATACGGACAAAATCCGGGAGAGTGGGCTGACCCTTTTCCGCACGGCGGCGGGGGTTTATTATAAAGAGGCGGACCTTGTATTCCTTGGGCGGAAACTGTACGCCGACCGCCTGCATTCCGCGTGCTTTACCGAACCGGCGGTGGCAGAGAAAAACTATGCTGCCGGGGATTATCATACGGCTTACGTCTATGAGATTGAAAAGATTCTGCAAAAGACGTCCTGAGAGAGGAAGAAAATATGACGCAAAAAGAAAACGGGCACAAGCTGATTGCCGAGAATCGTAAGGCGCGCCACGATTATTTTGTTGTGGAAGTATATGAAGCGGGAATTGCGCTTTACGGTACGGAGGTCAAGTCGCTGCGCCGCGGCACGGTGAATCTGAAGGATTCCTATTGCTCGATCGATAAAGGGGAGATTTTTGCCTCCGGCATTCACATCAGCCCTTATGAGCAGGGGAACATTTTCAACCGCGATCCGCTGCGGGAGAAAAAACTGCTGCTGCATAAGCGGGAGATTCTGAAATTGATGGGTCTGGTGGCACGGGAAGGGTATACGCTGGTTCCGCTCTCGCTTTATTTTTCCGGCGCCCATGTCAAAGTGGCGCTCGGGCTTTGCAAAGGCAAAAAGAATTATGATAAGCGGGATGCCGCCGCCGAACGGACGGCAAACCGCCAAATGGAGCGGATCACAAAGGGGGATCGCTCGGATTTTTGAGGCTCTTTTCCAATTCCGCGCGGTAAGCACGGGGAGAAATCCCGACTTCCTTGCGGAATTGCCGGCTGAAATACAGGGGGTCACTGTAAGAGAGGGCAAGTGCGATCTCGGAGATGTTGAGGTCGCTCCCGCGCAGCAGGCGGCGCGCTTCCCGCATTTTCACGTTTTGCAGATAGCGGCAGGGCGGCATGCCTGTCACTTCACGGAAGAGCCGCTCAAATCGATCCCGCCCGACATGCAGCGCAGCGGCGTATTGTTCCATATCATGCGGGGCATCGGGGTTTCGCTGCATCGCGGCGGCAATGCGGAAGATCGTGTTGCGCCGCTCCCACTCGCCTGCGCCACGCGCCTCTTGCTCTGCCGTGCGGGAGAGGCGGCAGAGCAGAACGGAAAGCCAGGCGGCGCTGTGCACCCGAAAGTTTTCCCGGCGAACCTGGAATTCTTCGGTCAGGTGGAAAAAGGCATCCGCCGCGTCACTTCCCGCGCCGTGAAAAACGCCGCCCCGGGAAAAGCCGAGTGTAGCGAGCAGCGCGGCGGCGCCTGTCCCTTTGAAGTGAACCCAGTCGTACTGGTTTTCGTCTTTTTCGTAAAGGGTGTATTTCTGTGCTTCACCGGGATAGTACAGCGAGAAATCGCCCGGTTGCAGAAGATACGTGGTGTCCCCGTGGGTGACGTAGCAGCGCCCTGCATTGAGAGAGATGATATGGTAATCCTCCCGCCCGTCCGGGCGCAGGCAGGTGTAGTCACTACGAATACCGGCACGGGTGCCGACACTTTGCGTTCCGGCACCGCAAACGTACAGGTAGTCGCCGGTCACTGCGCGGTCGGTACGGTGATTTTCGTTATCGCGATAAAATATCATGGGAGGGGAACCTCCTTTTTTCTTTAGTGTAGCATGAAAGAAAAGAAAAAACAAGGGAGATACCGGTTTTATCCATGTTTTCACCGAAAAAAGATATTACAATCTGCGTGCAGCGGGTGCTATAATGGAGTTACCCCGGGAAAATCACTATTGAAAACAAGGAGCGTGTTATGAAAAAATTTGCGTTGATCGGCGCGGGGAGTTTTGCCTTCACCCGTACCATCGTTCGTGACCTGTTGACCTACCCCGCCTTTTTTGATTGTGAGTTGGCGCTGATGGATATTGACGCGGAAAAACTGGATGCCATTGCCGCGTCGGTGAGAAAGATCGTTAGCGAAATGAAAAGCCCTGCCCAAGTTACCGCAACCCTCTCCCGCCAAGAGGCGCTTGCCGGTGCTGATGGTGTGCTTTGCACCGTGTTCAACGGCGGCGTGGATGTCTGGCGGCATGAGGTTGAGATCCCGAAACAGTTCGGCGTAGATATCAATATCGGGGATACGCGCAGCGTATCCGGCATTTTCCGCGCACTGCGCAACATTCCGTTGATGCTGGATATCTGCCGTGACATCAAAACCTACTGCCCCGGCGCAGTATTCCTAAATTATACCAATCCCATGGCAATGCTCTGCAAAGCCATGCAGACCTATACGGATGTCGAGGTGACGGGGCTTTGCCACAGTGTGCAGGGTACCATAGAAATGCTCGCCTCGTGGCTCGGTATTCCGGTGGCGGAAATCGATTATCTGTGCGCCGGCGTCAATCACCAGGCGTTTTATCTGAAGTTGGAGCGGGAAGGGAAGGATCTGTACCCGCTTTTGCGCCAAAAGGTCGAACAACCCGAAATTTACCGGCAGGAAATCGTACGGAACGAAATGTTCCGCTACCTCGGCTATTATGTCACCGAATCCAGCGGCCACAATTCCGAGTATAACGCTTGGTTCCGCAAACGCCCCGACCTGATCGAAAAGTACTGCTTGCATGGTAGCGGATGGAATCCCGGTGCGCACCGGTATTCGCTGGATCTGCACATCGAACGGGAGGCACACTGGCGTGAGCAGCTGGCGGAATGGATGAAGAAACCGATTGACCCCAAACGCAGCAGAGAGTATGCCACAGAAATCTTCAACGCCCGTTTCGGGGATCATACCCCGTTCCGGTTTAACGGGAATGTGCTGAACCGCGGCAGCATTTCCAACCTGCCGGCGGAATCGTGTGTGGAGATTCCCGTGATCGCCGACCGCGCCGGCATCCATCCGATGATGGTGGGAGAGATGCCCGCACACCTTGCCATTTTGGTGAATACGACGACCCGCATCGAAAATCTGGTGGTCGAAGCCGCCATGGAAAAATCACGGCGTAAGGTCTTTGAGGCGGTTGCCATGGATCCGCTTTGCAGCGCGGTCTGCTCGCTTGCCGAAATCCACGAAATGTGTCGGTTGATTTTTGAAAAGAACGAGGAGCATCTCGGAGATTATAAAGAGTGATCGAAAGGGGGCGCCAATCGGCGCTCCCTTTTTCTCTTTTGAAAAAATCCACAATTTTTTTCGGAAAAGTGTTGCAAAATTTGAACAGATACGCTACAATAGGGGCGAGCGGTATCATACCGCCAAAAATTTGTAAGGTGGACAGAATTTATGGTATATCGTACAACCAAATACGGCATGGTCGGCGATGGGAAAACGTCGTGCAGCGCCGCGTTGGAGACTTTGATGGAGAGCGTGCCGGACGGCAGCACGATCTTCTTCCCCGCAGGTACCTACTTTTTTGATCGCCATGTCAACATCCGCAACAAGAAAAAACTGACCATTTGCGGTGAGGACGCAACCCTGATGACGCATTTTGCCCCCTGCGGCACAAAGGAAGAGAACAATGACCTTTTCCGCTTCGAAGGTTGTGATGATCTTTCAATGCACGATTTCATCATTACGACCGACAACCCCATCGGCATGGCGGGGCGTGTGGTGGCAATC
>CAKSLR010000076.1 GCA_934467435.1 uncultured Eubacteriales bacterium
GAGTCTCGATGATCTCGTCGGTCAGGTGATGAACGATATAAGCCTCATCCCAGAAGATCTTGAAATCGGGGGCGGCGGTCTTCATGGCGGCAAGGCGGCTCACCACCTCATTGCTGTATGTGATGCCGGTGGGATTGCTGTATTTCGGCACGCACCAGATTCCCTTCACCGCGGGGTCGCGCACCAGTTCCTCCACCGCCGTCATATCGGGGCCGTTTTCATCCATCGCCACGGGAATCATTTCGATACCGAGCGTTTCACAGATGCGAAAGTGCCGGTCATACCCCGGCACGGGGCAAAGAAACACCACGCGCTCCTCCTTCCCCCACGGGCGCGGCGAACCGGCAACCCCGAAAAGCAGCGCGCGTACCACGGCGTCATACATGAGGGAAAGACTGGCGTTGCCCCCCACCAGAATATAGTCCGCCGGCACTCCGGTCAACGCGGAGAACAGGCGGCGCATTTCGGGCAACCCTTCCAGGTTGCCGTAGTTGCGGCAGTCAATCCCCCCCTCTGCAATCACACGGTCAAAATCCTCGGTCAGCATCGGCATTGAGAGCGCAAGCTGGTCGTCTGCCGGCTTCCCGCGCGACAGATCCAGCTGCAGCCCCTTTGCCGCATAGCCGCGGTATGCGGCAAGCATACGGGCATACTCTTTTTCGAGAAGCGGTTGATTCTCGGACGGCAAAGACATCATCGGTCTCCCCCTTTGTTGTATTTTGCAGGAATTTTTAGCTCTATATTCAAAAATCAAATCTCATCTGCTATCATTATAGCATATCATGCTGATTTTTGCAACACAAAATTAAAAAATAATCATTTTCATCAAATTGCTGTCCTCTTGACAGGAAAAATCGACTGTGATATAATGTTTTCAACAATGAAAACCATATCCGATTTCCGATTCCGAAAAAACAAGGAGGTTTTTTATGAAGAAAACATGGCGGATTCTTGCACTGACGCTGGTGTTCCTCACCTTGCTTTCCTGCCTTTTCGCCTGCGCTTCCGGCAGCGGCGACCGGGAAAAAAACGAAGCCCAAGCCCCGGAGTTCGGTAGCAACGACTCGGGCATCAAAAACGAGGGTGCCGTGCCGGGTGAACGCAAGATCATCAAAACGGTCAACGAACAGGTAGAAACCACTGCCTACGATGCGTTTATCACCGAACTGGGAGAGGCTGCCGCCGCACAGGGCGGATATATCTCTTCTTCCCGTTACACCGGGGGCGGGGAGGCGGAAAAGAATACGAACCGCCGCGCCTATTTTGTCATTCGCATCCCGGCAGAGAATCTCAGCGCCTTCTGCAACAAGGTCGGCACGCTCGGCAGTGTGACCTCGTTTTCGGAAAGTGCGGAGGACATTACGCTGGCTTATGTCGATGTGGACAGCCGCATTGCCGTGTTGGTAGCGGAGGAAGAAGCCCTGCTGACCATGCTGCGGGAGGCGGGCGACACTGCCACGGTGCTTGCCGTACGCGCCCAACTTTCCGATGTGCAGGGGGAACTGGCTTCCCTGCGGGCAAGAAAACGGGTCTATGACGACCAGGTGGCTTACAGCACCGTCAATCTCAGTCTGCAGGAAGTGGTGCGGGTGAGTGTAACGGCCAAAGAAAGCAATTTCTTTACCGAGGCGGGGAATGCCTTTGTCGGCAGTCTCTTTGGACTCGGTTCGGGGTTGCGCACTTTCGGCATCTTTCTCATCGGTGCCCTGCCCTTTCTTCTGTTTTTCGCGCTGATCGGGGGCGTTGTGGTTCTGATCGTCCGCGTAAAACGAAAGAAAACCAAATAAGCGCGGGCGCTTGACAAAGCGCAAAAGCCGCGCTATAATACGAAGGATAGACTTCAAAACAAAGTAAGGGACGGAAACAACATGGCGGACAAGAAAATGGTAGAGCAGATCACATCCATGGATGTGGATTTTGCGCAATGGTACACGGACATCTGCAAAAAAGCAGATCTGATCGATTATTCGAGTGTGAAAGGGTGCATGGTCATCCGCCCGTATGGGTACGCTATCTGGGAAAACATCCAGCGGATTCTGGACACCCGCTTCAAGGAACTGGGGCATGAGAATGTCTATATGCCGATGTTCATTCCCGAATCGCTCCTGCAAAAGGAAAAAGACCATGTCGAGGGTTTTGCGCCGGAAGTGGCGTGGGTCACCTACGGCGGCGGGGAGAAACTGAGTGAGCGGCTCTGCGTCCGCCCGACCTCCGAGACGCTGTTCTGCGAGCACTACGCCAACATCATTCACTCCTGGCGCGACCTGCCGAAACTGTATAACCAGTGGTGCAGCGTGGTGCGGTGGGAAAAAACCACTCGCCCGTTCCTACGCAGCCGCGAATTCCTGTGGCAGGAGGGGCATACCATGCACGCCACGGCAGAGGAAGCGCGGGAGGAAACCGTGCGGATGCTGAACGTCTATGCGGATTTTCACGAGCATGACCTTGCCATTCCCGTCATCCGCGGCAAAAAGACGCCGAGCGACAAATTCGCAGGAGCGGAGGACACCTATGCCATCGAGGCACTGATGCACGACGGTAAGGCGCTGCAGGCAGCCACCTCCCACTATTTCGGAGACGGGTTTGCCCGCGCCTTCGGTATTACCTACACCGACCGGGAAAACAAGGTCTGCCACCCGTTCCAGACTTCCTGGGGTTCGACGACCCGTATGATCGGCGGTATCATCATGACGCACGGGGACGATAACGGTCTGGTTCTGCCCCCGGCAGTGGCACCGATTCAGGTCATCATCATTCCCGTACAGCAGCACAAAGAAGGGGTTCTTGCCGAGGCATACAAAGTTGCCGATATGTTGCGTGCCGCCGGCATCCGCGTGAAGGTGGATGACAGCGAAAACAGCCCCGGCTGGAAGTTTGCCGAATATGAGATGAAGGGCGTGCCGGTCCGGCTTGAACTCGGTCCGCGCGACATCGAAAACGGGCAGTGCGTCCTGGTAACGCGCCATAACCGGGAAAAGACCTTCCATCCGCTTGCCGGCATTGCCGAAGCGGTGAAAGAGAAACTGGAAGCCGTACGGCAGGGTATGTTTGAGAAGGCACTGGCGAACCGGGAAAGACGTACCTACGACTGCCGCACGATGGAAGAGATTACCGCCGCGCTGCAAAACGGCGACGGCTTTGTTCGCGCCATGTGGTGTGGGGACGAGGCGTGCGAGGACACCGTGAAAGAAAAAACCGGCGTCGGCAGCCGCTGCATCCCCCTTGCGGAAGAGCATCTTTCGGATGTCTGTGTGTGCTGCGGCAAACCCGCGCGCCACATGGTGGTCTGGGGCAAAGCCTATTAAAACCTGCGGGGGCGGGCACCTGTTTTGCGGTGTCTGCCCCTGCGGTGAAGAACGGAGGTGACGGATATGGAACACACGGAACCGCAAAAAACCGTGCTGTCCCGCGCGAACGGGAGAATGGTGACGCTGGAGGAAATCAGCGATACGGAAGCCTGCACCCTGCCCCTGCTCCGCCTGGCGCAGGAAGGGTGTGAAGAGGGGCGCTGCCAGGTTGCGCGCCTGCCGGTCTGCCCGCTCGGGGAAAGCGGCGCACCGGGGCTGTTCGTTTCCCTGCTGGTCCGTCCGTCCCTGCACGCACAGATGGCAGGGCGGCTCTCCGCCGCCTGCGCGGTGGCAACACTCCGTGCCATTGAACAGTTATCCGACATTGATCTGCGCATCCGTTGGGTCAACGACCTCTTCTACCGGGCGCACAAAGTTGCCGGCATGATGGCAAGCGCCTCCCTGAAACCGAACGGATACCTGGATTACGTGGTGCTGGGAATTACCGTGAACCTGTCCGAAGACAACTTCCCACCGAGGCTCGGTAATGTCATCCGCCGGGTGTTCAACGGAGAAACGCGCCCGCTGCCCACCTGCCTTTCGGAGGGGATTGTACGGGAATTTTTCTCGATCTACGACCGTATGGCGACCGATGACGGATTCCTTGACGAATACCGCCGCCGCTCCCTTCTGCTCGGGCAGTATATCAAGGTACTGGTCGGGGATACCTACCTGCGCGGCAGGGTCATCCGCATTGACGAAAATGCGTGCCTGGAAGTAGAGTTGCACAGCGGCGCACGCATGACGGTGACATCCCGCTCCGAGGTCCTGTTCTGAAAGGCAACGCCGCAACCGATGAAGAAGCTCCGCGCCCCGCCGCATGGCGGGGGCGCGGAGCTCATATTTTGCCCGCCCGGCGCATATGTTAGGGGCGGAGGTGACACGGTATGCCTTATGAAAACGAAATCGATCTCGGCGCGTCGGAAGCAGGGGAAGAAGGACACGCGGGAGTTCTTCTGCTTGCCCTGCTGCTTTGTTCGGTATTTCTGCTTTCCCTCGGCGCCTACGGGTTGTTTGCGCGCGAGGCGGAAAAGGAAAACGGCAATCTTCCCGCCGTGGTCGGCGCTCTGCGAAAAATTGCCGCCGAAAACGAAACCGTGGCAGTCTTTCTCGGTTTTTCGCCGGAGGAAGACGCCCGCGCGACCATGAAAGAAGAAAACGACTCGCAAAGCAAAGCCGACGCCTACATCCGGGAGCACCAGAGGTGAGGCGCGGCGCCGCGGGCAGGACACGCCGCCGTGTCCTGCCCCTTTTCGGTATCTTGCTTTTCTGTTCCGCCGTTTTTGTTACCGAACCGCCGGGGTACGCCCTTTTCTTTTTCGCCGCCACCGTTCTGCATGAAAGCGGACACATTGCCGCCTTTCTGCTCTGCGGTGAGCCGCTGCCCTCTTTCCGGTCACGGAAGTTCGGGCTGCTTCTTACCCCGCGTGCGGGTTCCCTCCCCTACCGGCATGAATGTCTCGTGGCGGCGGGCGGTCCCCTTGCCAATCTGCTTGCCTGTGCGGTTTTACTTCCGTTCCTGCGGCTGGGCATGGGGTGGGAGGCGAACTTCACCTTTTTTGCCATCAACCTGCTTACCGCCGCTTTCAACCTGCTGCCGATTGACGGTTTTGACGGAGGACGAATTCTGCGGGCACTGCTTTCCCTCTGGCTGCCTCTCCGTGCGGCGGAGACCATAGCGGACCTGTTATCCCTCCTTACCGTAACGCTTTTTTACTTTCTCGCCCTCTACCTTTTCTGCCTTGGCGGGGGGAACGAATACCCCGTTTTTCTTTCCCTGTTTCTGCTCTTTTCCGAGTGGCGACGCCGACGGATACTTTCAGAGGATTCGGGAGGATTCCAGCGGAAAACGGAGGATTTGTGCAAAAACGGCAAAAATCCCCCGATTAAACCCGTCTCATCATGAACAATCACGAATATTCAAAAAAATTTCAAAAACATATTGCATTTTCCTGTCGGATTTGCTATAATGCTAGTCGATTGGCCGGAAACAGTGTTTTTCCGGCAAAAGAAAGGAGCGCGATAACGCAAAAAAAATGAACAAGCTGATTGAACTGAAGGGGATCACAAAATCCTTTGACGGTGAGACCGTCCTCAACCACATCAACCTGGACATCCACGACCATGAATTTGTGACGCTTTTGGGACCTTCCGGCTGCGGAAAAACCACTACCCTGCGCATTATCGGGGGCTTTGTGACCCCGGATGAAGGAGACGTTATTTTTGACGGTGCCCGGATCAACAACCTGCCGCCCTATAAACGGCACGTCAACACCGTGTTCCAGAAATACGCCCTCTTCCCCCACCTGAACGTGTATGAGAATATCGCTTTTGCCCTGCGGCTCTCGCATGTGCCGGAGGCGGAGATTTCCCGCCGCGTGAAGGAAATGCTCGACCTGGTCGCTCTGCGCGGCTTTGAGCGAAAAGATGTTAACCTGCTCTCGGGCGGGCAGCAGCAGCGTGTTGCCATTGCCCGGGCGCTGATCAATAAACCCCGTGTGCTGCTTCTGGACGAGCCGCTCGGCGCGCTGGATCTCAAACTGCGCAAAGATATGCAGAACGAGCTGAAAAAGATTCAGACACAGACGGGCATCACCTTTATTTATGTGACCCACGACCAGGAGGAAGCGCTCTCCATGTCCGATACGGTTGTGGTCATGCAGAACGGCTGCATTCAGCAGATCGGTACGCCGACCGATATCTACAATGAACCCGTCAACGCCTTTGTGGCGGACTTTATCGGGGAGAGTAATATTGTAGACGGCGTGATGCTGGAGGACAAGCTGGTATCCTTCTCCGGTCACACCTTCCCGTG
>CAKSLR010000077.1 GCA_934467435.1 uncultured Eubacteriales bacterium
TTTCATATTCTCCGCCCCTTTTGATTTTTACACCCCATTGGCTTTATTGTACACGATAACCGCGTCGATTACAAGCAAAGAACGGTAAAAATCCGACAAAATTTCCCCGCTTACGCTTTCTGCCTCATATCCTTCGCAAGGTCACGCAAATAGTCTGCTGAGAGCATGGTGCGAAGCACCCCGGAAGGGGGCGGATTCCGTTCCAGTTGCCGCCACACAAGGGCACGCAATTCGGACAGAATCATATCCTCGACCCAATACTCCACCGGCACACAGTGCGCCGCCGCCTCAATGCGCCGCAATTTTACATACAGCGGCAGCCCGTCTCCCGCATCATGCCACAGGTCGGCAAAAATCGTATCATAGCCGCGGCAAAATTCCCGCTCCGCCAGTAAAAGGGCGTCCCCCTCCACCACGCGGATCTTCTCGCCGTGCCCGAACTGGGACAAAAGCTCCGTGCGGAAGAGTTCAATCACCGCAGGATCCCGCTCTACGACGGTCACCGTCTCCACCTCTGCCCGCTCGGATGCCAGATAAGCATAATACCCCATACCGAGCCCGAGGGTCAGCACATTGCCCCGCGCGTGGGATACCGGCGCCCGCATGGTTTCGATCTCATTCGGCTTGATCGCCATCCATTCCCGCCCGTCCTGCATCACGGCGGGAAATGCAAATTCCTCGGTAAAATACCCAAGCGGCGGAATCTCCGCAAAGTCGGGCGTAACGGAAAGAGGACCGCAGAGCAGCCCTTCGTAGGGGGCGTAGCGTTCCTCGGTCAGGCACCAGTTCCCCACCCGCTTTTGCGGAACGCGGATGTTCTTAAAATACGGGTCGGCGCGGTAATCGTCCGCCCGCAGTTCCCGCACGGACGGCAATAGGTAGGTATGAAAGAGCCGGTGCGCGTCGGCATCCGTCTCTTCCTCCCACCCGAACGCCGCAGAAAGCACGGCGCAGAACGCGCGCGGGCGACTGACCGCACAGGACGAGGTCAACTCCTCCATCATCTCGCGCGTCACCAGTCGAGGACATTCCCCGAGATACGCGGCAAGCAGCCGAAAGTACGTGTCCCTGTCCTCCCTTGTCTGCCGCAGGGCGGCATCCCATACCGGTTCTTGCATTCCTCTACCTCCCAAAGAAAAGGGCGCCTCTCTTCCGTTCGCGGAAAAGGCGCCCCTCCGTTATCCTTTTGTCTGATCGCCCGTGCCGTAATTCCCCCGGTTGCCAAACAGCACGTGGCGTTTCCGCCCGATAAGGACGGCGCCGACCAGAGAACCCCCCACGCGCTCCAGTTGCTGCCTGCCGGCATACACCTCGCGAATCCGATCCACACCTTCGGCAATCACCGGCACCACGCCGTCGCTGTTTTGGGCAATCACCGCTGCATCGATCATCCCCTTCATCGGCGGGCAGTCGATCAGCACATAATCATACACCTTCCGTGCCGCGGCGAGCAGGTCCGAAAACCGCTCGCTTTCCAGCAATTCGACCGGATTCGGCGGATAATACCCGCACGGCAGAAGAAACAGTCCCGCATACTGGGTGGCTGCCACCGCCGCGCCGATCTCCATCTGCCCGGAAAGATACTGGCTGAGCCCGTTGCGCCGTTCAGGGGTACCGAACTGTGCGGCAATGGCAGAGCGGCGCATATCCGCGTCAATCACCAGCACGCGCTTGCCGAGAAGGGAAAGATCCCGCCCGAGCGTCAGAACCATTGCGGATTTTTCGTTTCCCGCTGTGAAAGCGGTAAAGGCGATTACCTGTTTCTCCCCGACCTGTGCGAGAAAATTGGTGCGCAGCGTCCAGTAGGCTTCCCGCGCATCACCGTTCTCGGCAAAGGCGGGGCGAAGCCGGATCATTTGTACCTGTTGTTTTTCTTGTGTTGCGTTCATGGTGGCGCTCCTTTACCGTTTCTCGGTGGGTTCCCCGCGGGGAATCACACCCATCACACCGACGCCGAGAAGTTTTTCCGTTTGCGCGGCGTCCCGCAGTCTGCCGTCATACATATAAAGAATCACTACAAAAAGCGCAGACAGTACAAACCCCGCAAGACCGGCAATCAATGCTGCTTTTCCGATGCCTCCATTGTCGTTTGCTTCACCCTCATGCGGTGGGTCCAACAAGCGGGCACGATCCTCACCGCACTGTTCGGCAAACTTCGCCCGGGAGACCTCAAAAATCTCTTCTGCCAGGCGCACGGCGCGTTTCGGATACTGGTCGGTTACCTGAATGGTTACCACACGCCCGTCATGTTCCAGCCCGACTTCCACGTGCTTTGCCAGTTGCTCATACGACATCTCGTTTTCCAGCCCCAGGTTGGAAATGACCGCATCCAGCACGGTGCGCAACGGAATCATCATCGCATAGTCCCGCGCAAGGTACGTGGCAATCGCGACATTACCGGTGGATGCCATACTCCCGTCTGCCATATACACGGTGGCAGTAGAGGTATAAGTAGTTTCCCGCGCGTTGACAGCATATAAAATCCCGCCCACGGCGCAGATCACCGTTGCCAGTAAAATAGAAAGCGCCTTGGAGAGCAGGGCGCGACAGACATCCACCAGGTCGATCTCCCCGTCCCGATTCTGCACTTCCTCCGGCGTACAGGTACGCTTGACTTCTTCCATAACGACCCCCATCCTTCTGCACTTTGCAAAAAACAAACATCAAGAAAACGGCATTTTTACGGCGAACATCCCCGAAATACCCGATTCTTTGCCCTTTCATTATACCATGCCGGAGCAGAAATTGTCAAGTGCCTTTTTCGGGTCCGGCAGACGCCGGATTCTTCCTTTTTTCCATCATTCGGCAGAGAGGAGGAAAGCAAGCGCCGCCTCCGCCTCTTCTGCCGTTTCCGCTGCGTGAACCGCCGCGCGGTGCGCGGCGGCACCGCTGATCCCGCGCAGGTAAGCGGCAAGCGATTTGCGGGATTCCCGCACGGCGCACGCTTCCCCTTTTTCGGCAATCCGCATCTGCAATTCGGCAAGTGCGGCACGGTAAAGTTCCTCCCGCCGGACGGGCGGTACCGACTCTCCCGCCAGTGCCGTCGCAATCGAACGGAACACAAACGGATTTCCCACGGCGGCTCGTCCGATCATCAGTCCGTCGCAGCCGCTCTCCCGCAGCATCCGGGCAGCGCTTTCCCCGTCTGTGATGTCACCGTTACCGACCACGGGGATTCCGACCGCCGCCTTGACCGCCGCCACAACCGCCACATCCGCGCTGCCGCTGTACATGGCGCGGCGGGTGCGGGCATGCACAAACACCGCAGCGGCACCGCCGCTCTCCGCCGCCCGCGCCACTTCCGGGGCATTGACCGAGGTCTCATCCCACCCCGCACGGATCTTGACCGTCACCGGCAGCGGCGTAGAACGGGCAACGGCGCGCACGAGACGTTCCACCAGCGCGGGATTTTTCATCAGTGCGCTGCCCTCCCCGTTGCCCGCCACCTTCGGCACGGGGCAGCCCATATTGATATCAAACGCCACGGGTAGGCAGGCGTTCGCCGCACCCGCGTACAACCGCTGCGCCGCCTCGGCAAGAAAGGCCTCCTCCGAGCCGAAGAGTTGCACGGCGCACGCGCCGTCATCGGGGTACACCCGGGCAAGGGCGGGCGTTTTCCGGTCGCCGTAGCAAACCGCTTTGGCAGAAACCATTTCGGTCACGGTATAAGCCGCCCCCATGCGGTGGCAAAGCGCCCGCATGGCATGGTCGGTAAAGCCCGCCATGGGGGCAAGCATCAGCCTGCCCGGAATTTCGCAAGTCCCGATCCGCATATCTGCCCCCTTCCTTCTTCCGTTTTTTCTTCATGCTTGTTTTGCGACGGCGCCGCCGCGTCCGCCTGTCGAAAAATCGGATAGCGCCTTACGGCGCTATCCGATCTTATAGTTACGCCTCTGCGGGAGCGGCGTCCTTCATCGAAAGATTGGAGCGCCCCTTCTCGTCTACGCCGAGGAATTTGACGCGCACGCGGTCGCCGACGGCAACCACATCCTCTACCTTTTCGGTACGCTGCTGCTGCAGTTTGGAGATGTGCACCAACCCTTCCTTGCCCGGTGCGTACTCCACGAACGCGCCGATCGGAATGATACGGGTTACGGTTGCATCGTAGGTTGCGCCGACCTCCGGCTCAAACACAATGCCGTCGATGATCTTCTTCGCTGCATCTGCCGCATCCCGGTTGACGGCGGAGATGAACACCGACCCGTCATCCTGGATGTCGATCTTAGCGCCGGTGTCAGCGGTGATCTTCTGAATAACCTTGCCGCCTGTGCCGATGACCTCGCGGATCTTATCGACCGCAATCTTCATGCTGATCATCTTCGGTGCGTAAGGAGAAACATCGGCTCTCGGCTTGTCGATTGCCTTCAGAATGACGTTGTCAATGATATAGTCTCTGCCCTTATGGGTCGTTTCCAGTGCGTTTTTGATAATCTCGGGCGTCAGACCGTCAATCTTCAGATCCATCTGAATGGCGGTAATCCCCTTGTGCGTACCGGCAACCTTGAAGTCCATATCGCCGTAGAAATCTTCGAGCCCCTGAATGTCGATCATCGTATCGAACGAACCGTCCTCTGCCGTGATCAGACCGCAGGAGATACCGGCAACCGGCGCCTTAATCGGCACACCGGCATCCATCAGCGCGAGGGTAGAACCGCAGACCGATGCCTGGGAGGTAGAACCGTTCGAACTGAGAACCTCGGAAACCAAACGCATGGCATAGGGGAACTCCTCGACCGACGGCAGAACCGGAAGCAGGGACCGCTCGGCAAGTGCGCCGTGACCGATCTCACGCCGACCGGGGCTGCGGAGCGCTTTTGCCTCACCCGTCGAATAGCCGGGCATATTGTAGTGGTGCATATACCGCTTGCTTTCCTCGGTATCCAGCCCTTCCAGCCGCTGCGAATCGCTGAGCGGACCGAGCGTTGCCACGGTCAGAACCTGCGTCTGCCCACGGGTAAAGAGTCCGGTACCGTGGGTACGTGCCAGCACGCCGACCTCGGCAGCCAGCGGGCGGATTTCGTCCATCCGACGGCCGTCCACACGCTTCTTATCGCAAAGCAGCCAACGGCGGACAATCTTCTTCTGAATCTTGTAGATCAGTTCGGGCAGAACTACCTCAATATCCGGGTATTTCTCGGTAAAGTGCGCCACAATATCATCCTGAATCGGCTGCATCTTAGCGTCCCGCACGTTCTTATCATCGGTATCGAGGGCTTCCATCACTGCGCTCTCGCAGTAAGCAAAGACCTCGTCAAACATATCGTGGTCCAGTTCGCCGGAGGGATAGGAGAACTTCGGCTTGCCGATTTCCGCCACAATGGAGTTGATGAAAGCAACCAGTTTCTTGCACTCCTCATGCGCCAGCATGATGGCATTGTACATATCCTCGTCGGAGACTTCCTTCGCGCCCGCCTCGATCATGACGACCTTCTTCTCACTGGCGGCAACGGTCAGTTCCAGCGTGCTCTTCTCTCTTTCGGCAAGAGTGGGGTTGACCACGAATTTGCCGTCCACCATGCCGATGAAGGCGCCGCCGATCGGACCGTTCCACGGAATATCCGAAATGGAAAGAGCGATGGACGCACCGATCATCGCGGTAATCTCGGGCGAGCAGTCCTGATCCACCGACATAACCGTCAGCGTCAGGGCAATGTCATTGCGCAGATCCTTCGGGAAAAGCGGACGAACGGGGCGGTCAATCACACGGGAGGTGAGGATCGCCTTTTCGGTCGGCTTACCTTCCCGCTTGGTGAACCCGCCGGGAATCTTGCCGACGGCGTACATCTTCTCATCGTAATCCACCGACAGGGGCAGAAAATCGATGCCGTCCCGCGGCTTCGGGGATGCGGTGGCGCAGGCAAGAATCGCCGTGTCGCCGTAACGGACAAGACAGGAGCCGTTTGCCAGCCCTGCGACCTTACCGGTCTCCACGACCAGTTCCCGTCCTGCATAGTTGTAACGATAGACTTTGTAATGTTCGAACATATGTTCCTCCTTCTTTTTGCAAGAGACGAAGGATTCAGCATTTACCGGCACCCGGAAGCACCCGGCTTACAGGCGCGGGTAACTGCTGGCT
>CAKSLR010000078.1 GCA_934467435.1 uncultured Eubacteriales bacterium
ATAGCATCGGCCAGAATAGAACGGCGTTCCCTACCGCCCTGACGCTCTTCTCCCTTTCCCAAAAGAAGCACTTCTCCGAGGGAAAGTGATCTGGCGAGTCTTTCCAGCGTAGCCTCGCAAACCAAATGCTGGCGGAACACCGAAAGGCGTCCTTCCGGGTCTGCGGGGTACTTCTTATAGAGCATCTCACTGACGATCATGCCGAGAACCGCATCTCCGAGAAATTCCATGCGCTCGTTGTCCCCGGTGACGTCTTTATTTTCGTGAGAATAGGAGGAGTGGGTCAGCGCACGTTCCAACAATTCACGGTGGAAAAACGAATAGCCGAGTTTTTCTTCCAGTGCTTTCATCCGCGCGTTCTCCATTCCCATTCCCCTTTTTAAGATTCGGTCTTCTCCGCTTCTGCTGTGTTCTTTTTTGCAAGTCCATCTGCCATTTTGGCAATTTCCCGGTTGATTCCGGTCGATAGGAAAGCAATTGACTGCAACACGGCATTTTTTATGGCCTTGGCATCCGAACTGCCATGGGCTTTGATGACCGGTCTGGAAATGCCGAGCAGGGGCGCCCCCCCGTATTCGGATGCATCAAACTGCCGTTTCATCCCGCTGAGTTGCCCCTTCACCGCCAGCGCAGCCATACGGGTTGCCGTGTTTTTGGTAAACATTTCCTTCAGCGTAGACATCATAAAGCGCCCCATACCCTCGGTATATTTCAGGACAATATTCCCGGTAAATCCGTCAGTCAGCAGAATATCACATGCACCGAACGGCAATTCTTTTGCTTCCACATTGCCAACAAAATTAAGATCGTTTTGCTGACGTAAAAGGGCGTTTGCCTCCACCTGAAGCGGTAGTCCTTTGTTATATTCCGTACCGTTATTCAGAATACCGACACGCGGGCGACGAATCCCCTGCATTTTTTCCATATAGTATGAGCCCATATAGGCAAACTGTAAAAAATCCTCCGGGGTCACGGTCAGATTTGCACCGGCATCCATCAACAAAACAGGAGACGGGAACGGCAAAACCGTAGAAATAGCGGCGCGCCGCACTCCCTTGATCCGACGCACCATCAACGTTGCTCCGGCGAGCAAAGCACCGGTATTCCCCGCGCTGACATAAGCGTCTCCTTCCCCGTTTTCCAGCATCCGCAGTCCGACACTCATGGAAGAATTGCTTTTTTCCCGAATGACCGCAAGCGGCTTATCTTCCATACCGATTACATCATCGGCGTGAACAATTTCAATATCCTCTAAGGAAAGGTCATTTTCTTTTGCTAATTCTTCAATGACCTGACGGTTTCCCACAACGGCAATCGAAACACGATATTCATTTGCCGCCAGGATTGCACCCTTCAGAAGTTCCAGTGGCGCATGATCGCCGCTCATCACATCTATGATAATCTTCATGTTATCACCTCCATAGGCTCCAAAAAAGCAAAATCAGTAGCCGCGCTCGGAAAGCAGCACCGCAATCGCCGCCAGAGACCGCTCCACATAAATCTGATTCCGCGCCGCCTTTCCGCCCTTGACACGGGTGCCGAGCGGCTCAATCACACCGAAATTTGCGTTCATAGGTTGAAAATCTTTCGCACAGGATTCACTGACATAGTGCGCCAGCGCCCCGATTTCCGTTGTTTTCGGAAAATCAAGCGGAGGAAGCCCTTTGGCGGTGCGGGCGGCGTTCACCCCGGCAACATAGCCGGAAGAAGCGGATTCCACATATCCTTCCACCCCGGTCATCTGACCGGCAAAGAAGAGGCGTCTGTCCTCGCGCAGGGCGTATTCCGGTGTCAACAGCCCGGGAGAGCGCAGATATGTATTGCGGTGCATGACACCATAGCGAAAAAATTCCGCGTTGCCAAGCCCCGGAATCATACGGAATACACGGCGCTGTTCGGGAAACGTCAGATGCGTCTGGAACCCAACGAGGTTATACATCGTCCCTTCATGGTTTTCGCGCCGCAACTGTACGATGGCATACGCCTCTCCGCCCCCCGGTAACGGAAGTCCAACCGGCTTCATCGGTCCGTAACGCAGCGTATCGGGACCGCGTTGCGCCATCACCTCCACCGGCATACATCCCTCAAATACCTTCAGATCCTTTTGCGAGTCGGCGTCAAATGCTTTCAGTTCCGCCGTCTCGGCGTGCAGCAACGCCTGATAGAATGCCTCATACTCCATTTTGTTCATGGGGCAGTTCAGATAATCGGAAGCTTCCCCTTTTCCGTAGCGTGAGGCAAAAAAAGCAATCTGTGTGTCCACACTTGCGGCATCCACAATCGGCGCTGCCGCGTCATAAAAATACGATTGGTTTCCGCCGAAGCGAGAAGCGATGGATGCAGCCAGATCATCACTCGTGAGGGGGCCGCTTGCCACAACCGTAATGCCGTCGTCGGGTAGCGTGTGTACTTCTTCCTCATGTACGGTAATACGGGGATGGGAACGAATTTTGTCGGTCACATAGGCAGAGAACTTTACCCGATCCACCGCCAACGCCGAGCCTGCCGGCACTCTGGTTGCCACGGCAGCCTCCATGATCAGCGAGCCAAGTGCCGAAAGCTCCGCCTTCAGAAGCCCCACTGCATTGTTGGGGTCATCCGATCGCAAGGAATTGGAACAGACCAACTCGGCAAATGACGGAGAGTGATGTGCCGGAGAATACTTTTGCGGCTTCATTTCATAAAGTTCGACAAACGTTCCTGCATTTGCCGCCTGCCATGCCGCCTCACAGCCAGCAAGCCCGGCACCGATGACCCGAACCAGGGGGCTCTTTGCCGACTCACTCATTCCCATTTTCCTCATTTTCCGATGGTTTTGCGGGCACTTCCCGTTTGTACCCGCACTTTTTATCCCGGCAAAGCAGCAGGTTGCGGTTTTTCCGGTAAAACAACATTTTTCCGCACTGCGGGCATTTTTCATTGGTCGGAACATCCCACGAGGAGAACGAACATTCAGGGTATCGCTCACAACTGTAAAAACTGCTGTGACCGCGCCCCTGTTTGGCAACGATCTTCGCACCGCACTCCGGGCATGCTACGCCGATATCTACGGTTTTCTGCTTGGTAAACTTGCACTTCGGGTAATTGGCACAGGCATAAAAACTGCCATAACGCCCGGTACGAAGTACCATGTCCCCACCGCAGAGTTCGCACTTGAAATCCGCCACTTCCGCAGGCGTTTCTTTTTTTACAATCGGCGAACCGTTCTTATCGATCGCCTTGGTATTCCGGCAGGAAGGATAACGCGGACATGCCAGAAATCTTCCAAAGCGACCGTTCTTATAAACCATACGGCTTCCGCACAACTCGCAGATGACATCGGATTCCTCCGGCGGAATTTCCACGTCTTCCTTCTGCATTTTATCTGCTGCTTTTTCAAGATCCTTGGCGAATGTGTCATAAAACTCCCCAAGTACCGACTGCATGGTGTTCTGTCCGTTCTCGATGGAATCCAGCTGATTTTCCATGTTAGCGGTAAATTCGTAATCCACGATGTCGGGGAAACTCTCTTTCATCAGCTTCGTCGTTACTTCGCCAAGCGGTGTTGCCACCAGCGCTTTTCCGTTCCGTTTGACGTAGCCGCGGGAAATAATGGTCGTAATAATAGTGGCATACGTACTCGGTCTGCCGATCCCGTTTTCCTCAAGAAATTTTACCAGTGTACCTTCCGTGTAGTGCGGAGGCGGCTCGGTAAAGTGCTGTACAGGATGAATGGCCACGGTGTGCACCTCTTCCCCAACCGAGGTAACGGGCAATCTGCCGCAATCCCCATCCTCATCCGATTTTTCTACCTCTGCATGGTCATAGACCGCCATATACCCCTGAAATTTCACGGTATAGCCGCTCACGCGGAAAGGCTCCTTACCGTTTTGCAGCTCAATAGTGGTTGTGCTGAGTACGGCACTCGCCATTTGGCTGGCGACAAAGCGTTCCCAAATCAATTTATAAAGCCGATACTGATCGGAAGTCAGATGTTTTTTAATCATTTTCGGCTGCAAGGCGGCGTTCGCCGGACGAATTGCCTCATGCGCGTCCTGAACATTGGCTTTGGTTTTATAGACACGCGGCGTTGCCGGAACGTAATTCTCCCCATACACATCACGAATCAGCGTCAGGGCGGCTTCCTGGGCAACGGTGGAGATCCGCAACGAGTCGGTACGCATATAGGTAATCAACCCCTGCACCCCACCGAGATCGGAACCGATATTGATGCCCTCATATAACTCCTGCGCCACTTTCATGATCCGCTGAGACTGGAACCCAAGTTTACGGGATGCTTCCTGCTGTAGTGTGGAGGTGGTGAAAGGCGGTGCCGGTTGTTTTTTCTTTTCCGCCGATTTCATTGCCGTGACCGAGAAGGTACCAGCAGAAAGGATGTCCAGCAATGCCTTGGCGTCCGATTCGGACGCCAGCGGATGGTGGCCGACATACCGTGCCGTGAACGTCTCTTTGCCTTCGGTTTCAAGGGCAGCATCCACAGTCCAATATTCTCTCGGCACATGTGCGCGGATCTCGTCTTCCCGCTCCGCAATAATCCGGGTGGCTACCGATTGTACGCGCCCGGCAGAAAGCCCGCTTTTTACGTTTTTCCAAAGGAACGGACTGAGTTTGTACCCGACGATGCGATCCAGAATCCGTCTTGCCTGCTGGGAGTTGACCAGATTCTCGTCGATGGTGCGCGGATGTTTGATGGCGTCCTTCACCGCCCCTTTTGTAATCTCATTGAAAGTCACACGGCACGCCTGATCAAGCGGGATACCGAGGACGGCGGCAAGGTGAAAAGAAATGGCTTCCCCTTCTCTATCCGGGTCGGCGGCAAGAAATACTTTATTTGCAGCCTTTGCATCCTTTTTCAGTTGTGCGATGATATCACCGCGCCCGCGGATATTGATATAATGCGGTGCAAACCCGTTTTCGATATCCACGCCGAGCGTGCTCTTCGGAAGATCGCGGATATGACCTTTCGAGGCAACCACTTTATAATTGGAACCGAGGTACCCTTTGATGGCGGGAACCTTGAACGGCGACTCTACAATAACTAAATTTGCCATATTGTTTGTGCCCGTCGGCACATCCTTTCGTGATTCTTCAGGTTGCAATGCGGGAGTAAAGACCGCCCGCCTCGGCAACCACGCACTTGTTCAATTCCAGCATGGTAAGCGCAGCCATGACCGTGCCGGCGGAAAAGCCCGACTGACAGATTTCATCCACGGAAACGGAACGATCCAGCGGAATTGCCTGATACACCGCCAGTGCATCGGCGTTCAGGGTCTTGAGTGCAGGCGGCAACGGAGACGGCGGCGGATCTTTCGCGAGCGGACCGAGTTCCTCTAAAGAACAATACCCGCCTTGGCGCGGGCGAATCGGCTTGTTTTTTACTTTCTCACTGATCTTTGTCTGCGCTACTCCGACCGGAATATCTTCTGCTCTTGTATGTGGTGCCGGACGGGCGGCAACGCCGTAGTCGCACAGCACTTTTTCCATGTTGACATTCATCGGTTTCAAAAGGCGGAAAATATTCAGATCTTTCTTGTAAAGCGAAGCATACACCTTGATAATATCGTCCGCGCAGGTCACAGGCGTGGCACCTTGCTTCAAAAGAAGTGTCGGCGCCGCGCTGTTGACCTCATCGGCATTCCCCGGCAGCGCAAATACATCCCGCCCCTGCAAGCCGGCAAAGTCTGCCGTAATCAGGGCACCGCTGTTTTCGTTTCCCTCAATCACCAGAACGCCTTGTGACAGGCCACTGATCACACGGTTACGCTGCGGGAAATGAAAAGCGTCCGGGCGGGAGCCCGGAGGAAATTCCGACATAACAACACCGCGCCGGATGATAGATTCCATCAGATGTCGGTGTTGGGAATGATACGTGATATCCACACCGCAACCGAGAACGGCAACGCCGCCGTTTCCCGCTGCCAATGCCGCCGCGGATGCGGTACCATCCACCCCAAGCGCCATGCCCGTTACCACAGTAACACCGGCACGGGTGAGGTC
>CAKSLR010000079.1 GCA_934467435.1 uncultured Eubacteriales bacterium
GTGTTGACGTAATGGGTGAGGAATTCGTCCGGCACCGAAGAGACAGTCGCCATTTCCGAGAGTTTGGTCATGATGGCATCCGACTTTGCGCTGTAGAGTGCGCTGGCGCGCTTCTGCTGCAATCCGTCACGGATGCGACCGAGACACTGCTCCATGCTCTCATAGGCATCCTCCCCCGTCAAACCGAGAATGGTATTGACGGTCGCAATATCCGTGTTATCGGCGCGGTAAGTACCCGCCCCCGGATCCCCGATATAGAACAAGCGGCAGAAGAACACCACCGGCGTACCGGCAAGATCGGCATTCTGATAGCGTTCGGGGAACGAGAGTTCAAGCCGCACCGGATTCTCTTCCCCGTGCTCCGACGGAATAAGACCGATCAGCCCCGATTCAAAACCGTCAATGAACCCGGCAGAACCGACCGGCATGGCATACATCCGGTTGATCGTGCCGCCCTGAAAACCGAGGGAAAGCGCCACAATCTCGGAATAAGTCATGCCCGTGCAAAGCACATCACCGATCTTGCCTTTCGCCACCGCCGCCTCTAAATCGCTGCGGCGCACGCCCGAATAAAGCAGATAGAGATAGTCGCCGTTTTTCACCGCACGGCCGGTATCGGCAACGGGCAGATAGTAGGGCGAATCTTCCTTGCTGAAGTAACTGTTGAACTCACTAGCAATATCTTCGTCCGTCACCGGTGCCGCTTTTTCCACGGAAATCTGCATTTCACGGTAATTCTGCCCGTCAAAGGAGACGTAGGGAGACAGATCCGCCGTGCGGTAATCCACCACCGCATCCCCCGTGCCGTCATCGGTCGTCCCGCATCCGGCGCAGCTAAAAAGAAGTGCAGGAAAAAGCAGGCAAAGTATGATTTTATCGGTTATTTTCATCGGTTTCCTCCACACCTGTGCATGATTCCTTTTATTATATACTTTTTCCCTCCGTTTGTCAAGCGAGAAATGTCGCAGGCGGGCACGTGCCGCACCTTTTTTCATAAACTGTTAGTGCGCACGCCAGTGTTTTTTCGTGCGCGAAAGGAGCGTCGCCATGGAGCAACGCATACTGACCCTCGGCACCATCACACGCGCCATTCGGGCGCGAAAATTGCTTGCTGCCGGGCGGATCCCCTCCCGTATGGTTAAGACCGCAGGTACCGCCGCATCCGGCTGCGCGTACGGGCTGGAGGTGAATGCCACCGACCTGCCCGCCGCCATGCGGATTCTGGAGGAAAACGGCATGACCTACGAATGGCAAAAGCACGGGTGAGCCCGATGATCTATCTGGATAACGCCGCCACCACATGGCCGAAGCCCCCCGGTGTGGCGGAAGAGGTGATGCGCGCCATCACCGAATACGGGGGCAACCCCGGTCGCTCTTCTCACCTGCTTTCGCTGCGTGCGGCGGAAAAGGTAGAAGAGGCGAGGGAGGCTATCGCCGCGCTGATTGCGGCGGAGCATCCCGAAAACATTATTTTTACGCAAAATGCGACCTATGCCCTGAATCTTGCTATTAAGACCCGCGTGCGCCGCGGCACGCACATTCTGATCAGCGACCGGGAGCACAATGCCGTCTATCGCCCCCTCTGCCGTCTGATGCGGGATGGCGTTGCGGATTTTGATGTCTTTTCCACGCGCGGGGACGTTTGCCGCAACATTCTCTCCCTCTGCCGCAAAAACACGGATATGCTGGTCTGCAACCACGTCTCCAACGTGGACGGAACCCGACAACCGGTAGAAGCAATCGGCAGGCTGTGTCGGGAAAAGGGGATTTATTTTATTGTAGATGCCTCCCAATCGCTCGGGCACCTGCCTCTTTCCCTTGCCGAAATTCCGGCAGATGCCCTCTGTGCCCCGGGTCACAAAGGGCTTTTCGGCATTCAGGGGAGCGGTTTTGCCTACCTGCGCAGCGGAAACGGACTGCGGGAATTTATGGAGGGCGGGAGTGGCAGCGCGTCGCTTTCCCCCGAAATGCCGCAGGAACTGCCCGAACGGATGGAGGCGGGCACCCTGCAGACCCCCGCCATTGCCTCTTTACTTGCAGGGGTTGCGTTTGTGCGCAGCCTTACGCCGGATGCCATTGCGGAAAAGGAAGCGGCACTCTCTGCCCGCCTTTGCGCACGTCTTGATGTCATGCACGGGGTGGACATTTACCACGGGGGCGGCGGGGTGGTTTCATTTACCGCACGCACCCTCTCGCCGGGGCGGATCGGTTCCCTGCTGGATCGCCAAAACATCTGCGTTCGCAGCGGGCTGCACTGCGCCCCTCTGGCGCACGCCGCTATCGGTACCCAGCGTACGGGCAGCGTGCGGGTGAGTTTCAGTTGGTTCAACACCGAAAAAGAGGTGGATCGGTTTGCAGACGCCCTGCGGGACATTCTGGAAAAAGAAAAGGAAGCCCCCGCCTGATCGGGGGCTTCCCATCTGCCTTTTTTGCGTCCGCCGGTATTGCAGAACACTGGGCGGTGGCGTGCCGCACGCGGCACGCCACCGTCTTTTTTACGCCTTGCAGAGCTTTCGGATGTAGCGCTGTTCCCGTGGGGAAATCTTATGGTCGATACTGACCACACACAGGCACAGCATGACAATATCCTCGCAAAGGCTCTCATCGGCAACATTCACCCGCCCGTCCGAAACCACGGAACCGAGGATAAAGCCGGCAAGCGTCTGCACGGAATCCACCCCCGGCAGATCCAGCTGCCGCAGTTTGGCAAGGATCTCCACCGACTTCACGCCGAGAACGGCGCCGCGCTCCGCCGGGGAGAGCGCCTCATATTCTTTCCAAACTTTTGCAAATTCAAACATTTTTATTCTCCTTATCCTTTTCTGCAATGATATGCGGTTTCCGTCACGCCCGCCCTCTTACATCGGCAGGTCTTTTTTCGTAAACCGCACAGAACCGACACCGTACCCGAGCAGCCCCATGACGGCAAGAATGGCGAACTTCCAGAGGTACGTCTGCGTACCGTCCATAATCGAGATGACATCAAAGAACGAAATGATGGTGGCGTAGTTGAAGTAATTCAGGCTGTCCAGCCGCACGACCGACGGGATGACCGGGCTGCCGAACAATCCCAGCATAGCGGCAACCAGCGCGAAAATGCTGAGCCCACCGCCGATTGCCATGGAATGTTTGCTCCGGTCAAACCAACAAGAGGTGAACGACTTTTTGTTTGCCGCAAAAAAACTGACCCGTATTGCCACCGGCAAACTGCTGGAGTTATGTAACCGCGACGGGCGTATCCAAAACAAGGAATACCTTGCCCTTGATATTGCTGTGTTCATTGACGGGCTTCTGTGCGAATACGTCAAATACTGCCGTGGGCTTTCCGAGGTACGGCTGGATGACCTCTACGCCTACACAAAAGTATGGATCCGACAGTTTTCGGAACGACGCATGGCACACTCGGCTGGGGGAACCGCGTAAAACAATAAGGGAGGAACCGCCTAAGCGGTTCCTCCCTTTTGATTTTCAGATTTCTTCGATGTAACGGATATAATCCAGGCAACGCAGCGCCTCAATCACATCCCCGTGATTTTTTGCCGAGACGGCATCGCCACGCACCGTCAACCCGACAGTATAGACCGAAAGCCCCGAGCCGAGGTAGGCGGGATTGGACTCAATATCATCAATCCGCAACCCGAGGCGGCGTACCGTGGCGGAAAAATTCTGCAAATCCGTCCGGCTGCCGAGTTCCAGGTGAATTTCAAAATGATCGGAGCGGCGCTTGAGCCACTTTTCGAGTGGCGGCAGCCCGGAAAGAATCAGAAGAAGCAAAAGAAACAAAAGAAGCGAGAGAGTCAGCAGCCCCGTCCCCGCGGTGATGCCGAGCAGCGTGCACACCCAAAGTGCCGCCGCCGTTGTCAGACCGCGGATCTGACTACGGGCGCTGAACAGAATGGATTTGCCGCTGATGAGCGCCGCGCCGAAAATAACAATAGCAGAAAGCAACGGCACAGGGTAAGAAAGCGCCGTATCCGTCATGGCGGCAACCGCGCCCGCAAGCGCCGTCAGAAGGAAAGTACGCAGCCCCGCGGAATGGCGCTTGACAGAGCGTTCGCATCCAATGAGCGCCCCCATGCATAGGGCAAGACAAAGGCGAAGAAGGACAGCGGGCAAAGACAGCGTACCCGCCCATGCCCCAAGCCAGTTTACAATCGGATCCTGCATCCAAAACACCTCACACATTCATAAAATCATCAGGGGCGGCGGGCGTGGCGGTAATTCCCCGCCCATTCTTCCGCCGCTTCTTCAAAGGCTTCTTCCTCTGGGCTGACCTGCCCGACCGGGGGCAAATCTTTCTGAATCTGCCGGATCTTTTCGGTCAGTTCCGCCAGGCGCCGGTCCGCCGCGCGGCGGGCATCCTCTGCCTGTGCGGGCGTTTCCTCGGCATCATAGGAATGGGAAAGATGCAGCGCCAGTTTTGCCCCGGCAGGTCCGATCAGTTCGTAGAGGACACTGGAAGAGAGAATCACCGTCTGCAATGCCTCCCCTGCCGCGCCACCGAGGGCTCTTGCCCCAAGCGCCGCCAGACCGATGGCAACCCCCGCCTGCGGGATGAGCGCAAGCCCAAGGTAACGGCGTACCGCTGCCCCCTTGCCTGCCAGCCGCGCCCCGGCAAAGGCGCCGAGATATTTGCCGAGAATCCGCACAAGAAAATACAGCACTCCGATCACAGCCAGCGGCACACCGCCGAGTGGCGAAGAGGTATCGGTCAGGGCATCCAGACGGAATCCGACGCCGGCGCGCACAAAGAACAAAAGAAGAATCGGCGGGCTGAAATACCCTAGTTGGCGAAAGAGTTTCTCGTCTCCCGTCAGGTTGATGTACACCGTCCCCATTGCCATACAGCCGAGCAGCGGTGAAACGCCGAGCACCGCCGAGATTCCGCAGAAGGCAAACAGGAGCGATACGGAAATAATCAACCGGTTATCGCTGGAACGCCGCGTGGGCATCAGCCATTTCATCAGTGCGCCGAACGCGCCGCCGAGCAGCAGAACCAAAAGGTTCAGCCCGATCGGGCGAAGAACCCCGACGGCGGAAAAACTGCCGTTCAGCAGCGCCACCGCCACCGAAACCGCCACGCTGTACGCCACCAGTCCGACCACGTCATCCAGCGCCACCACCTGCAAAAGCGTCTCGACAAAATCCCCTTTGGCGCCGGTCTGCCGTATGGTCATAACGGTAGAGGCAGGGGCGGTGGTGGATGCCAGTGCCGCAAGAATCAGCGAAAACGGCATCGGCAGCCCGAGCAGGCAATCGGTCAGCACAAAGACCAGCACCGAGGCGGCAAGCGCCTCACAGACCGTCAGAACGCAAACACCGCCAAAACCGCGCCGCAATACCGAAAGGCGGAAAAATTCCCCCGTACCGAACGCGATAAACGCCAGCGCCACATCGGCGATAAAGGCGCTGCCTTCCACCACCGATGCGGGCACGGCATCCAGCCCGAAGGGACCGAGCAAAATGCCCGCCAGGATGTAGGCAGTAACATTCGGCAGGCGCAGCAGTTTGGTCAGGCGCGTCATGGCAAACCCGCCAAACAGCATCAGCGCAACTGCGATAATGACGACCGCCACCGGGGAGGTAGCGGCAAGTTTTTCATACAGGGAAGCGAACAAGGCTCTTCCCCTCCTCTCGAAAAAACAGTGCTTGCAAAACAGGTTACTATATGATATACTGTCTTTGCCGAAAAGTCAAATAATATTTTTTTCTGAACCCATAAATTTTTTGAATGGAGATTTTTATGCTGGATGTCAAAGTCAGAACCCTGCTTGCCGTTGCGGCGGAGGGGAGCTTCACCCGCGCCGCCAATACGCTCTCCCTAACGCAACCCGCCGTCAGCCACCAGATTGCCCAATTGGAAAAAGAACTGGACTGCACGCTGTTCCGTCGGAGGGACGGAAAATTATCGCTCACGGAAGAGGGGGAAATTGCGCTGAACTGCGCCAAGCGGATGCAGGC
>CAKSLR010000080.1 GCA_934467435.1 uncultured Eubacteriales bacterium
TCCTTTGCGCATTTGGATGTATTATACACGATTTTGCTCCAAAAGAAAAGCGCTTCCGCGCTTTTTCTTTTTCACCTGCATAAACCTTGCTCTGGCGGCAAAAACTAGGGACGAAAAAATTTCATCAGGAAGGTGAAACCAATGAAACGTAACGTCCTCCTTATCTCCATGCTCTGCCTGTTGCTCGTCGCAGCGGCACTCCCTGTTTCCGCCTACGTGCGCGTCAGTTACGGGGCTGACCGCCTCGCCCCGCAGGCAGAACTCATCAAAACCGCGCTTTTGGGCGACGCCGTCTGCTTTTCGGAGACCGACTTCAAGCAGGCGCTCGGTGTATCGCGCCTCAGTAACATCACCCTGCTCTCCCTCCCCGCTGCCGAAACCGGTACACTGACGTGGAACGGGCGTCCTGCTGTCAGCGGGCAAATGCTGGACCGCGGAGAGATTGCCGCCCTCACCTTTACCCCTGCCTCACCGGAAACGCAGTCTGCCACGTTTGAGTTCTGCGCCAACAGCGCCTGTGGCACAACCGCCCTGCGCTGCACCCTGCGCTTTACCGATCGGATCAACTACGCCCCCACAACCGCAGACGTGACCGAGCGGACGCTGCATGTCACCACGCAAAAGGGCATCGGCGTATTCGGCTGCATGACGGCAAAGGACCCCGAAGGGGACACCCTGACCTACCTGATTGTCTCTTACCCCACCATGGGAACGCTGACCGCCGTGAACGCCGAGAACGGGGAGTTCTGCTATCTGCCGCAGGCAAAGCGCACGGGCAAAGACAGTTTCACCTATGTGGCGCGGGATGCGTACGGGAACTATTCTCTGCCCACCACCGTGCACATTACCGTGGAAGAGCGGAAGAGTACGCTGGAATATGTGGATATGAAAAACAGCCCCGCCTATCTTGCCGCCCTGACCGTGACCGAGCGGGGTATCATGCTGGGGACGCTTGCCGGGAACGGTATGTATTTCCACCCCGATGAAGAACTTTCCCGCAGCGAATTTGTCGTGATGGCAATGAAGAGTGCAGGCATCACCCCCGCCGCAGGGGTAGAAAAGACCTGGTTTGACGACGACGCGAAAATTCCCGACGCCGACCGCGCTTATATCGCCACCGCGCAACTTCTCGGCTATATTCACGGTTCTTTTGACGGAGAAGGTTTGTATTTTGAGCCGACCCGCGCCATCACACGGGCAGAGGCTGCCATGGTGCTGGCCAACATTCTGGACACACCGAAACCGTCCACCCTGCCCACGTTCCGGGATCAGAGCACCATTCCCGCCTGGGCGGCGGACGCCATTTACGCCCTTTATGACGTCGGCATTCTTGCTGCCGTGGATGACGGCAGCATGGCAGCGGAAAAGCCGATGACCCGCGCACAGGCGGCATGCGCCTTTTTCGAGGTCATCCGGCAGAACGGTTGATGCAATCCGCACCGTTTTCCAAAACACGGCGTGTGCCCTGTGGGGTACACGCCGTGTTTTTTTCGGTGCGCGGTTGCATTTTTTTGCGCATTGTGATACAATGAAAGAAACAACAAACCAAAGAACGGAGCGCCTATGCCGATTCTGATGCTTCTGTTTTGCCTCTTCTTTTCTTTTGGCGGAGAGGCGGCTTTCGCGCGGCTGCACCGCCTGCCGCTCCGTGCGGCGCTGGGCACCCGCGGTCCGGCGGTGCGCGCCCTTGCTTCCCTGCTCGTCTGCCCCACGGCACTGGCACTGGTCATGGGCAGTTTTCGTGCGCCGCTTTCCTTCTCCCGTACTTCTCTTTTGCTTGCGGTGTGCTTTTCTTTTCTTTTTGCGCTGCTTTGCTTTCTCTTCCGGTGTTTTGCCGGCACGGAACTGCGCGGGCGACTGCTGCTGGCACCGGCGCTTGCCCTTCTCCTTGCGCTTTCCGCAGAGACGTTTTTCTGCAACTACCGCACCTTCATGACGGCGGAAGAGGAACCGATCTCCCTCACCGACCGGCTCCTGCCCTCCAATGTATCGGGGGAGGCGGACGAGAACGGAAATTACCCCGTTCTCCCCGGCAGGCGCGTTTATCTTTACGCCGATGATCTCGACATCGAGTTACATAATCTCTACCTGCATATTGATGCTTCTTTAGAAGGGGTACCGCTCCCTTCCCTTTCTCTCCTCACCGCCGTCACCGACGACGGCAATTCCGTCCTTCTCTCCCTCCCGGAGCGCACCCTGTACCCCGCACGCGGGGAGGGCAGTTACATCACCTTTTCTCTCTCCGGTAAGACCACGGAACTCCGCCTGACGTTTGAAGGACGCATGGATTGTTTCGCGATACGGGAGATCACCGCCAACGCCCGGATTCCGTTTGCATTTTCCCCCTACCGCGCCGCCGTTTTCTTTGCGGTTTTTCTGCTCGCGTTTGCCCTGCGTCCCGGCAGTACCCTTTATCGGGTGCCGCTGCACCGCCCCTCCGCCTCCCCGGCAGAGGAGGCGGCGATGTCCCGCACATCACGCTCCGGTTCCAAATTCCTGTTCACGGCGCTCTGCGTGCTGCTTCTTTTCGGCATCGGCGCCTCCATGACCGCATCGGGCGGGTATCTTTTTCGCAATATCGCCCCACACCAGGAACAGTATAACGACCTTGCCGATGCCTTTTTACACGGCAAACTTTACCTCTACCGCTCCGAAGTACCCGACTGGCTGATTGCCATGGACAACCCCTATGATACCGTGGCGCGCGACCGTCTCTCGGAAGAAAACGGAACCGGTTATTACTGGGATGCCGCCTATTATAACGGGCGCTATTACGTCTATTTCGGCGTGCTGCCGGTGCTGCTGCTCTATCTGCCTTTCCGTGCACTGACGGGGATGGCGCTCCCCAATGCGGTGGCAATTCTGATGTTCGGGCTGCTTTACCTTGCCGCGTTGTTTTATCTGCTGTATGCGCTCCTCTGCCGTTACGGCAGACCGGAGAGAACGCCGTTTCTTCTCTACCTTCTGCTCGGGGCGCTTGTCGCCACCGCGTCCGGCGTTTTTTCTCTCTTTGCATACCCCGATCTGTATTCGGTGCCGATTCTCGCCGGGCTTTTTACCGTGTGCGCGGGGCTGGGGCTCTGGCTGCGGGCAAAGCGGCAGGACGGAACCTATTCCGGAATCCGCCTCTTTTTCGGATCCCTTTTTGTGGCACTGACTGCCGCCTGCCGCCCGCAACTGCTCCTGCTTGTCTTTTTTGCACTGCCTCTCTTCGGTTCGGCGGTGTTCCGGGAGCGCACGCTTTTCTCGCAAAAAACGTGGCGGGCAACACTCGCCCTCTGCCTGCCGTTTCTTCTTGTGGCACTGCCGCTTTGCTTTTACAATGCCGCGCGCTTCGCTTCCCCGTTTGATTTCGGCGCCAACTATAACCTGACCACCAACGATATGACCGTGCGCGGCTACCGCGTGGGGCGACTCGGGCTTGCCGCCTTTACCTACCTGTTCCAGCCCCCCTCCCTCACCGCCACCTTCCCGTTCCTTTCCCCTGCGGTGCTCTCTTCGACCTACATGGGAGTCACGGTAGCAGAGGGAACCTACGGCGGGTTGTTTGCCGTTTGCCCATTTGCCCTGTTTGCCCTGCTGCTTTTCGTCTGCCGACGGGAAAACCGCGGGCGCGGGCGGTATGCCGCTGCCCTCTTCTTCCTGTTTGCGGGGGTATTTCTTGCGCTGTTTGATGCACAGGGGGCGGGGCTGCTGCAACGCTACTATGCGGATTTTTCCCTGCCCATCCTGCTTTCGGCGTTTCTTTCCTTCCTCTCGCTGTATGAAGCGGGCAGGGCTGTCGCCCGCCTCAGGCTGCGCCTGGCAGCGGCACTCTGCCTTGCGGCATCCGCCGGTTACAGTTGCCTGCTGCTCTTTTGCCTGCGCCCCGGTGCGTGGGTACATCTGATTTTCTTTTGGGGGTAAGTATGAAAGACAAAAGCATTGCCGTGCTGCTTCCCTGCTACAACGAGGCGCCCACCATTGCCAAAGTCGTCTCCGATTTTTTGCGGGTGTTGCCGGACGCGACGGTTTACGTCTATGACAACAACTCCACCGACGGAACGGGCGAAATTGCCGCGGCGCTCGGGGAACGGGTTGTGGTGCGGCGGGAGCGGCAACAGGGCAAGGGGTGCGTGGTGCGGCGGATGTTCCGCGAGATTGAGGCAGATTGTTACCTGATGGCGGACGGAGACGACACGTATCCGGCAGAGGAAGCGCCGCGCCTGGTCTCCGCGATTCTGGACGACGGGTGTGACATGGCAATCGGCGACCGGCTCTCTTCCACCTATTTCACCGAAAACAAACGTCCCTTTCACAACTTCGGCAACCGCCTGGTACGGGGCATGGTGAACACGATTTTTCACGGTCATGTGCGGGACATCATGACAGGGTACCGCGCCTTCAGTTACCGCTTTGTCAAAAGCACCCCCATTCTGACCGACCGGTTTGAGGTGGAGACCGAAATGACGGTACACGCCCTGGACCAGAAATTCTCGATCTGTGAGATTCCCGTAGCCTACCGGGACCGCCCGGCGGGCAGCGTCTCCAAACTGCATACCGTGCGGGACGGAGCGCGGGTCCTGCGCACCATCTTCCATATGTTCCGGGACTATCGCCCGCTTGCTTTTTACGGGGGCTTTGCCTTCCTTTTTGCCCTTGCCGGGCTGCTTCTCTTTCTGCCCGTGTGGCAGGAATACCTTGCTACCGCCCTTGTTCCCCGTCTCCCCACTCTGATTGTTTCGATGGTCTGTTTCCAGTCTGCCCTGCTCTCCTTTGCAACGGGCAGCGTGCTGGAGGTCATCATCAAAAAAGACCGGCAAAGCGCCCAGCGCATCCAGAACGGCATTGACGCCGCCCGCCGGGAAAGGAACCGAAATGACACCGAATGAAGAAAAACGCGATGTTTTTGACCGCCTGATGGTACTGCCCGTGCTGCGGCTTTTTGAACCGTTTTACCGCAAGCATAAGGAGGTGCTGCTTTACCTCTTTTTCGGCGTGCTGACCACCCTCATCAGTTGGGGGGTGTTCTACCTCTTCCACTATCCGTTCGGCGTCAACGAACTTGCCGCCAATATCCTTTCCTGGGTCATGGCGGTGCTGTTTGCGTTTTTAACTAACCGCGCGTTTGTATTTTCCCTTGCCGCAAAGGGGAATTTCTTCTTTCAGATGCTGCGTTTTTTTGCCAGCCGCCTCACTACGCTCGGGGTGGAGGAAGTGATTCTGTTTGTCTTTGTCACAACGCTGCAATATGACGCCATGCTGATTAAAATTCTCGGCAATGTCCTGGTTCTTATTCTCAATTACGTGTTCAGCAAAATCTTTGTGTTCCGCAAAACGCAAAAATAACAAAAAAGGTCTCTTTTGCAAAAGAGACCTTTTTGGCGTTCGTGAAGGGATTTGAACCCCCGACCCCCTCCTTAGGAGGGAGGTGCTCTATCCAACTGAGCTACACGAACATAGAGGGGAGTGCCCACCGATTTATTGTAGCACACCGGGCGCGGGATTGCAAGAGTTTTCCCGCTCTTTTTTGCCCCGGCATCCCGCAAAATATATGAACAAACCGTAAACAATGCGCGGTTGAAGAGAAAAAAAGCAAAAAAACATGGCAATCCCGCAAGAGTTATGGTATAATGACGGATGGCAGATGCGGCAATGCCCATTTGCGACCAATTCAGGGAAAGAAAAATATAAAAAAACTTACGGAGGTTTCCAAAAAGATGAGCAAGAAGTATGTCTATCTGTTCACCGAAGGCGACGCATCCATGCGTGAGTTGCTCGGCGGCAAGGGCGCGAACCTGGCAGAAATGACCAAGATCGGTCTGCCGGTACCCCAGGGCTTCACCATCAGCACGGAGGCGTGCACCCAGTATTACGAAGACGGTCG
>CAKSLR010000081.1 GCA_934467435.1 uncultured Eubacteriales bacterium
CTCGATGGTGGTGCCGGTTTCGGAGAAATCGAAAATGCCGCATTCGGTTGCGGAGAAGTAGGAATCGAGGATCGTGGCGTCATCCGCACCGAACGAGAGCGCGGTCTTGCCGGTCACGCGGCAATCGGAAATCGTCAGTCCCGTGGTTTTGGCATCGACCGAAAGGGCAGTTTCGTCCCCGATGATTTCCACACCGGAGAAGGTGATGCCGGCACAGCCAAGCACCCGCACCGAACCGACCAGAGTGATATTTTGGATGGTAACACGGCTGCCGCCGATGACGGTCAAACCATCGGGAATCAGCAGAACGGCACCGTTGCCGTCATAAGTCTGGTGGCTGGCAAGCTGAAGTTTCACTTCTCCGTCCGCCCGGTAGGTCTTGCCTGCCACGTGGTCATCGGAACGGAAAAAACTTTTGGCGCTGACCGTTTCGGCATTGGCTTCGTCATAAGTGCGGGGGTTGAGCGCCGCGCTGCCTTCCGCCAGTTTTGCACCGGCAATTGCGAGGGCATCGCCTTCCCCGAACACGGCGTCGGCAGGCGCGGGCTGGTCGCCCCCACTGCCGGTGGTAGTGCCGGAAGTCCCCTGGGTGCCGGTTGTGCCCTTGGTTTCATCGGGGCCCGGCGTCGGTACGTCGCCCGGGCAGGCGGCAAGGAACAACAGACAGAAAAGCAGGAAAAGGCAGAGCAGGGAACAGAGTGTGGAACGGTGTTTTTTCATCATCGGACTCCTTTTTCGTGTGGTAAAATGGCGCGGGAATCACAGTTAGAATACCATGAATCCACAGGGTTTTCCATGTGTTTTTCGGCAAAAAATATGGAGATTCTGTCATTTCACGGTCAGTATAACATAAAAAAGCCCCGTGCGGGGCGGTCACGGGGGAACTTCTTTCTTTTTGGCGAGTATTTCATATGAAATGGCGAAATATCCTGCCGCCGGGTGGGGATTGACAGATGCGGCAGGCTGTGGTACAATGAAAAGGAAGGATGTGATGATATGATACAGGCTGTTTTGTGGGATATGGACGGAACGCTGCTGGATTTTCTGGCAGCAGAGAAAAACGCCATCCGCGCCTGCCTTGCGCGGCATGGTGGTTATGCGTGTACCGATGCGCAGATTGCCCGGTATTCCGCCATCAATACAAAGTACTGGAAACGCCTGGAGCGCGGAGAGCTGACCAAACCCGAGGTGCTGCGTGGACGGTTTGAAGAATTTTTCGGGGAAGAGGGCTTTGCGGTCGATATCGACGCCTTCAACCGGGATTATCAGTTGGCGCTGGGGGATACCATTGTGTTTTTTGACCGGGCGGATGAACTGCTCGCCCGCCTGAAGCCGCTTTGCCGGCAGTATCTGGTCACCAACGGCACTCGCACGGCGCAGGAGAAAAAACTCGCACGCTCGGGCATCGGCGCGCTGGTGGACGGTGTGTTTATCTCGGATGTGGTGGGGGCGGAAAAGCCGAGCGCCGCTTTTTTTGACCGCGTGTTTGCCGAGATTCCGGAGGGGCGGGCGGAAACGATCATCGTTGGCGACTCTCTGACCAGCGATATCCGCGGCGGCGTGACGGCGGGCATCCGTACCTGCTTTTATAACCCCCGGGGGATGAGGAACGACAGCGGCATCCCCGTGACGTGGGAAATCCGCAATCTTTGGGAAGTCGAGCGCATTTTGCAAACGGAAAACGGGCAGAAGTAACCTTCTGCCCGTTTGCTTTTCCATCTTTATACGGGTTCCGCAACCTTGGCGGGAACCCCTGCCCGTACCGTGTAAGACGTAACGCCGAGAATGGTCTCGCCATCCACCTGCAAGGCGGTCGGATGGTCAAACGCCACGGTAATCTCGTGCCCTTCCCGCACCTCCACCATCTCCTTGTGGGCAATGTGCTTTCCTTCAAAAATCGAGGGGAACACCGCAAGGGTCTTCAGTTTGCCGCTGCCGTACATCACAACGCTGGTCACTTTGCCGTCTGCGGATTTTCTGTCCTGCCCCGGTGCCACCATCATGCCGCCGCCGTAGTAGCGCCCTTTCATGGTGGGGGCAAGCCAGACGCGGCGATAGGTGCGGCTTTCACCGTCCACCGTGATGGTGGCGTTCACCGGGTGATAATGGAACAAAAGCCCCTTGATGGCAATGGCGGTATAGTTGACCGGCTTGCCGGGGTTCTTTGCCTGTATGGCGTCCCCTGCCTCGCAGCAGTACCCGTCAATGCCGTAGCCGATGCCGTTGATGAAACGGTAGGTCTTTTCGTTGACCGTCACCGTCGGCAGGTTTTCCAAGTATTCGTTGATCTGTACCGGGCCGAGTTTGCCTGCGCCCGCTACATCGTGAAGAAAATCGTTGCCACTGCCGGCGCCGTACAGATAAAGCGCATGGCTCACGTGATAATCCCCCAGCAGGTTGATGAACCGATTCAGCGTTCCGTCGCCGCCTGCCAGATAAATCTGATCTTCCTCGGGCAGCGCATCGATCATAGCAGGAACATCTTCGATCTCCAGAATGTTATGAAACGTGCTGGCCTGATCCGCCAGTAAATTTTTCAGTTCCGCGGTTTTGTTCAGTCCCTGACCGTTGGAGGCTTTGGGGTTATATAGAATGTGAATCATGTTTTTCTCCTTGCCGTTTGTGTTTGACGCCCGGAAACAACCGCGCCCGTCCCATTATACAACATCTTTTAGCAAAAAGCAAATGTTTTTGACATATTTTATCGGGATCATTTGGGTTCGGCGAGAATTTTTTTATTTTTTTCGAAAAACCCCTTCCATTTTCGGAAAGAGTGTGCTATACTAAGTGCGTCCTGCAGATGTAACTCAATGGTAGAGTGTCCGCTTCCCAAGCCGAATACGCGGGTTCGATTCCCGTCATCTGCTCCAAAAAAGAACCCCCCGGCTTCGCCAGGGGGCTTTTTTTCGAAGAAACGAAGGGAATCGAAAACCGGATCAGAAAACAACCCGCCGGACTGGTTTCCCGGCGTGGGAGATTCCCGTCCCCTCCGGGGCGTGACGTTCTGTGGCGGCCGCCGGACGCGGCGCGCACCGATCCGGCAAAAAACTCCGCATTTGCGGCAGGAAAGACCATGATACTTCCGGGGGTGACCCTGTATAAAAGCCGCGCGCGGCAAAACGGAGGACATAAGGAGCATGGCAATGAACGGAGAATTATTACAGACCATCCCGCTGCATTCCCTTTACAAACTGTTTCCCGAGACGGAACCGAGCGACGGTTTCCGCGATCACTTTTCCGCCCTGCAGAACGAACCGCTTTCGTTTCAGGTGGCGTACCGGCTGCGCCGGGACGCGGCGGCGATGAAACTGCCGGTTTATGTGCGGGTGGAGACCGATCTGCCGGTGGAGTTATACCATGTCGGCTTTGTGCCGGTGGCACATACGGAAACGGAGGGGCTTGCCGACCGTTACCGCCCCGGACTGTTCCCTGACCCGCTGTTTCCGAAAGCGGTGAATCCGCCCCTGCGGAAACTTGCCCCGTTCCCGATGCTCGTGGAGGATGGGGAGCGCACAACACTGCATGCTGCGCGGGACTGCTACCGCGCCGTCTGGCTGACGGTTGGCGGCAAAAAAGCGGTTATGCCGGCGGGCGACCATACCGTGACGGTGGTGTTCTTTTCTGCCGAGGACGGGAGCGAGATCGGGCGCGCTTCGGTAACGGTGCGCGTAGTGCCCGCCATGCTGCCGAAGGAAAAACTGATTTACACCAATTGGGTGCACTGTGACTGCATTGCCGATGTGCACGGCGTGCCGGTCTTTTCCGACCGCTTTTTTGAAATTTTTGCGCATTACATCCGCCTTGCCGCCAAAAACGGCATGAACACGCTCCTCACCCCCTGCTTTACTCCCCCGCTCGATACTCCCATCGGGGAAGAGCGCATGACGGTGCAACTCGTCGGGGTGACGGTGGCGGACGGCGGCTATCACTTTGATTTCTCTCTGCTCGACCGTTTTATTTCGGTCGCGCGGCGCTGCGGCATCCGCTATTTTGAGCATGCCCACCTCTTTACCCAGTGGGGGGCGACTTGCGCCCCGAAGATTGTTGCGCGGGTGCGGGGCAGGGAAAAAACCATTTTCGGCTGGCATACCCCGGTCGCGGAAGGGAAGTACGAGAAATTTCTCCGCTCCTACATCCCCGCGCTGCTTGCCCACCTGCGGGAGCAGGGGCTGGACCGCCAATTCCTTTTCCATATTTCCGATGAACCGTCCTCCGAGCATATGGAGGCTTACCGGCGGGCGCGTGCGGCACTGGGCGATATGCTGAAGGGCTATACCGTCATGGATGCGGTCTTTAATTATGAGCCGTATGCCATCGGGCTGGTCGAGACCCCCATCGCGGTGACCTCGGGCGCGGCGGAATACCGGGGGCGCTGCCCGCGCTTTTTCTGTTACTATACCGGCGGGCAGTGCGAGAAAGGAATGTCCAACCGTTTTTTGGTCGCCTCTGCCGAGCGGAACCGCATGCTTGGCGTGCAGATGTACGCCATGGGCGCGGACGGCTTTTTGCAGTGGGCATACAATTATTACTATGATTTCCTCAGCCAGGGGTTGTTTTACCCGTTGACCGAGCCGGACGGTTATCTCGGCAGGGGTCCCGGCACGTCTTATATGGTCTACCCGTTGCCGGACGGCAAGGTGCTGGAATCCATCCGCCAAAAGGTATTCTGTGAGGGGCTGAACGATCACCGCGCCCTTTGCCGGCTGGCGCAGCTGCGCGGCAAGCGGTTCGTTTCCTCCCTGCTGCGGGAATGGTACGGCGAGGTGGATTTCTACACCCCCGCCGGCAGTGCCGCCAAATTGCTTGCCTTCCGGGATCGGGTGAATGATCTGATTGCGGAAAGCGTAACCGCATAAGAAAAGAGCCGCGTATCTGCCGCCACCGGGCGGCAGATACGCGGCTCTTTTCGTAGAAAACTTCTTTCGATCCGGAATCCACTACTCAACCGCCAAGGTCGCGAAAGCTCCCCGCCTCTATCCGGATCTCATGCATGGGCAGCCCTCCTGACGGGAATCCGGATCTCCCGCGAAAAATCATCCCGGCTCATGTCAGCAGGAAATACTTCCATGTTCGACAGCGCCGCGCACCGCTTGTACCCGGAGGAATCGAACCATGACTGCAAAATGATCCGATAAAAGCGGTTCACCGTTTCGTCGTCGCTCCCCGTCATGGGAAAAACGGCAAAGGTTGCGGCGGAAATTTTCACCCCGTCGGGAAAATCGCCGCCCGCAGTGCCGAGGGTACAGCGCACCCTATTCCCATCATTTTCGTAACCGGCAAACAAGGGCTCGCCTTCTGCCGTGACCCGGGCGGAAACGGGGGAGGCGTAAAATGCCTCCCAGGCGCTCTCGCAACATTCGGTATCGCACAGCGGCGATGCCGCGCAGAACCCGCGGACGGAAAATGCCGCCCTCTCGCGGATGGTGTAAGAAACACGCTCGCCACCGTGGGTTACCGTGGCGGTATGCAGCCGCGTCAGACACCGGAACCGACATCCGCCCTCCGCCACCTCAGAGGGCGATCCCCCGTGAAACTCGCGGAACACGCGGGAAAATGCGGCGGCGGAGGCATAGCCGTAGGTTTCCGCCGCGCTTTCCGGCCCATAGCCGCCGGTGCCGCCGGTTATCAGTATCATCCGATTCGCGTTTGACTCCTTCTTGACTCCCCTTTGACCGGGGAAAATCCTGCTTCGTTATTTTAGCAAAAAAAACGCATCTGCCCATTCCATTTTTGGCAGTTTTCTGCATGGTCGGGAAGAATCCGGGGC
>CAKSLR010000082.1 GCA_934467435.1 uncultured Eubacteriales bacterium
GTATGGGGAAATGTGCTATACTGTATAAAAACGAGGAAACATAACGGAGGAATCTCGGATGCGCCGGTTCGCACTGCTGCTGCTTTTTTTCCTGCTTTTTTCCCTCTCCGGCTGTACGCCGGCAGACCCCACACCGCCGGAGGATACCGGAACCACACGTCTTTCACGCCTGGAAACGGTTGTTTTTTCCATCGGCAAAGCAGACGCCATTCTGATTCACAACAAAGACGGCGCCGTTCTGATCGACGCGGGGGAAACCGAGGATGCGGAAGAAATTCTCGCCTATCTGCGCGCCGCGCGCATCACGCGGTTGGACGCGCTGATTCTCACCCACTATGACCGCGACCATGTCGGCGGTGCCGCCGGCATTCTGCGGGGGGTGGAAGTCGGGGCGGTTTACGGTACCTATCCCGTGAAAGAAAGCACCGAGTATCAGGAATATACTGCCGCGCTTGCCGAACGGGGGCTGACCCCCACCATCGTGCGGGAGGATTGCCCGCTCACCTTCGGCGAAATTCATATGACAATCTACCCGCCCGAAGAAACGCATTACAAAAAAGATGAAAGCAACAACTCCTCCCTTGCCGTACACATGACCTACGGCAAGACTTCTTTCCTCTTTACAGGGGATGCGCAGGAGGCGCGCCTTGCGGAACTGACGGCACGCGGGGCAGCGCTGCGCTGCGATTTTCTGAAGGTGCCCTACCACGGGAATGATATTGACGGATTCCCCGCGTTTCTTGCTGCGGTGCGTCCTGCCTATGCGGCGATCACCTGCTCGCAAAAGAACCCCGAAACCGCAACCAAAACGGCAGCCCTCACAGCGGCGGGCGCCAAGGTTTACCTCTCCCGCAACGGCAATATTTATGCGGAAAGCGACGGCGTGACGGTGAGCGTACGCCAGTAAAGGAGCCCCTATGGCAGAAACCAAAAAGAAAAAGCGCATCATCGGGCGGTGCGAGGACTGCCTGTATTACGACATAGACGAGGAAAGCGGCGAATTTGAATGCTGTGTTGCCATGGATGAAGACGAATATTACCGCTACCTGCAGCGCGACACGGCGGGCTGCCCCTATTACCGCTACTACGACGAATACAAATCGGTCGCCCATCAGAACTGAAAGAAAGACCCGTGCGCCGGATGGCGCACGGGTCCCTTTTTAATATTCTGCCTGCCCGACGGTACGGGGGTACGGAATGACATCACGGATGTTGGAAACTCCCGTGATATACATAATAATCCGCTCAAAGCCGAGCCCGAAACCGGCGTGCTTCGTGCCGCCGTACCGGCGCAGATTGACATACCACCAGTAGTCCTCCTCCCGCAGGTGGCACTCCGCCATGCGGGAAAGCAGTACATCCAACCGCTCCTCTCTCTGTGAGCCGCCGATAATCTCACCGACCCCCGGCACCAGCATATCCATGGCGGCAACCGTCTTACCGTCATCATTCAGGCGCATATAGAATGCCTTGATCTCCTTCGGATAATCCACCACAAAAATCGGGCAGCCGAAGATTTTCTCGGTCAGGTATCTCTCATGCTCGGTCTGCAGGTCACAGCCCCAGTAAACGGGGTACTGGAAGGTCTCGCCGCTCTTCTCCAGCAACTCAACCGCCTCGGTATAAGTGACTTTCCGATAATTGCTCTGCGCCAGTTTCGTCAGGCGGTCAAGCAGCGTCGTGTCCACAAAACTGTTGAAGAATTCCAACTCCTGCCGGCAGTTTTTCAGCACGTGGCGCAGAATATGCTGAATCATATCCCACGCCAGTTGCATATTGTCATCCAGGTCGGCAAAGGCAATTTCCGGCTCAATCATCCAGAACTCTGCCGCGTGGCGCGCGGTGTTCGAATTTTCCGCCCGGAAGGTGGGACCGAAGGTGTAAATGTTGCCGAACGCCATGGCAAACGTCTCCCCTTCCAACTGCCCCGAAACGGTCAGGTTCGTGGCTTTTCCGAAAAAGTCCCGGCTGAAATCCACCTGCCCGTCCGCTGTACGCGGAGGATTGCTCGGATCCAGCGTGGTTACACGGAACATCTCGCCCGCCCCCTCACAGTCGGAAGCGGTGATGAGCGGGGTGTGCACATAGACAAACCCCCTGCCGTGGAAGAATTCGTGAATGGCATATGCCACCTCCGAGCGCACGCGGAACACGGCGGAAAACAGGTTCGTGCGGGGGCGTAGATAGGCAATATCCCGCAAGAATTCCAAAGTGTGCCGCTTTTTCTGCAACGGATAGTCGGGGGTGGAGGCGCCCTCTACTGTCACGGCAGTTGCTTTCACCTCAAACGGCTGTTTGGCATCGGGCGTCAGTTCCAGCACCCCGCGCACCACAACCGAGGCGCCGACGTTCAGATGGCTGATTTCCTCATAATTTTCAATTTTCTCCCGCTCAAACACCACCTGAACCCCACGGAACGAACTGCCGTCATTCAGATCGATAAAACCGAAGGCGCGGCTGTCCCGAATGCTGCGCACCCAACCGCAAACGGTCATTTCCTTCCCGACATATGCGGCAGCATCCGCGTAAAACTCACGAATCAATACTCTTTCCATATCCACACTCCCCGCCCACGGCGCAAAGCCCGCCGAAAGCACTGCTATTTGATTTATTATTTTACCACAGAATCCATCGTTTTGCAATCTTTTTTCGAAAAAAACAGCCGGAATGCGGCATGAAATCAACGACGCCCCGAACACAGCGTGTCCGGGGGGCGTTTTTTCGGTGCAGCAGACTTGCATCTGCCCCGGATTTGTGTTATACTGTAAAAAAACGAAACGGAGGATTTTCTTTTGGAACTTTTTGATCGCTGTCTGGATGAATACGCCGACCTTCTCGTTCGCGTCGGTGTGAATATACAGAAGGGTCAAACCCTTGTACTCTCCTGCCCCGTTGCCTGTGCCGATTTCGGCCGACGCTGCGCCCGCGCTGCCTATGCCGCCGGTTGCGGTGAGGTGGTAATGAACTGGAAAGACGACACTCTTGCCCGCTACAAATACCTTTACGCGAAGGAAGAAGTGTTTGACGTTACGCCGCAGTGGGAACAGGATTTTTACAATAATTACGCCAAAGAAGGCGCCGCCTATCTGGTGATTGCGGCAACCGACCCGCTGAACCTTGCCGGTGTGGACCCCGATCGCATGACGCGGGCAACCCGTTCCCGCGGGCGGGATCTTGCCCCGTTTTACGAGCGGCAGATGAACGATTCTTTTGCCTGGTGCATCGGCTCGGTACCGATTGCCGCGTGGTCAAAAAAGGTCTTCCCCTCTCTTTCGGAGGCGGATGCCGACGCCGCTCTCTGGCAAGCCATCTTCCGCGCCGTGCGGGTAGAGGGAGACGGCGGCGCCCCCGTGCGCTGGGCGGCACACGCCGCGCGCCTTGCGGAACGCACCGAAACTCTCAACCGCTATCGCTTTGTTTCGCTGCATTATGAAAGCGAAACGGGCACCGATTACACCGTATCGCTGCCAAAGGGGCATATCTGGCAGGGCGGCGCCGAAAACTGCCGCGCGGGGTATCCCTTTATTGCCAACATTCCGACCGAGGAAATTTTCACTGCCCCCGACTGCCGGACGGGGAACGGCGTACTCTGTGCTTCCCGCCCGCTGGTCTATCACGGCAATATCATCCGCGATCTGCGGTTTGAGGTGCAGGACGGCAGAATCATGCGGGCAACTGCCTCGGAGGGAGAGGACATTCTGCGCGCCGCCATCGCCGTAGACGATGGTGCCGCGCGGTTCGGGGAACTGGCTCTGGTGCCTTATGACAGTCCCATCTCCAACGAAAACCTCCTGTTTTTCGAGACACTGTTTGACGAAAATGCCGCCTGCCACATCGCGTTCGGGGAAGCCTATCCGTGCCTTGAGGGCGGTGCGGACATGAGCAAAGCCGAACTTGCTGCCCACGGGCTGAACGACTCGATCACACACGTGGATTTCATGATCGGCACGCCTGATCTTTCCATTACCGGCAAAACCGCAGACGGACGGGAAATTCCCGTGTTCCGCCACGGCAATTTTGCCTTCTGAGGTGACAGAATGAAAATTGTTGTACTGGATGCCAAAACCTTTGGCGATGATATTTCCCTTGCCCCGCTCGCCGCGCTCGGCAATCTGACAATCTATGAAAATACGCCCCCGGAAAAGTTGGTGGAACGGGTAAGAGACTGCGAAGTTCTGATTCAGAACAAAGTAAAAATCACACGCGAGGTAATTGCCGCCGCCCCCCGCCTGCGTCTGATCTGCGAAGCGGCAACCGGCTATGACAATATTGACATTGACGCCGCACATGAGCGCGGCATCGCCGTCTGCAACGTACCGGGTTACTCGACCGATTCGGTGGTACAGGTCACGCTTGCCATGGTGCTGTCGCTCGTCACCAACCTCCCTGCCTTCGCCGCCCATGTCGAGAGCGGTGCCTATTCCCGCGGGCGGGACGCAAACTGCCTGACCCCCACCTACCATGAACTGACGGGCAAGGTGTTCGGTGTGGTCGGATACGGCAGCATCGGAAAAAAGGTTGCCGACGTGGCGCGTGCGCTCGGCTGTGACGTCATTTATACCCGCGCCCACCCGGACGGGTCGCCCGCCTGCGTGGAACCGGACGAACTCTGCCGCCGCGCCGATGTCATCACACTTCACACCCCGCTGTGCGAGGAAACACGCGGCATGATCGACCGCCGCCGCCTTACCCTGATGAAACCGGGGGTTGTTTTGGTGAACATGGCGCGGGGCGCCGTGGTCGATGAAGCGGCGGTTGCCGACGCGCTACAGAACGGAAAAATAGGTGCGTTCGGAACCGATGTCTATTCTGCGGAACCGCTGCCGGAAGATCACCCGTTGTTTGCCCTGCGCGACGATGCGCGGGTATTGATGACCCCGCACATGGCATGGGGGTCTTACGAGGCGCGCCACCGCTGCCTTTCTTCCATCGTGGAAAACATTCAGGCATTTCTCGACGGAACCGAAAAAAATCGCATATAACCGAAAAATCCGGTGTGCCGCCAAAGCGGCACACCGGATTTTTATTCTCCGTAAAGCCATTCCAGGACGCGAAACCGGATTTCATACTTCCCGCTTTCGCTGACCAGCCGCCACGCTCCCTCTCCCATTCCGCAGGGTGCCTCCTCCGGCACGGCGGGCAGAAACTCTTCTCCCGTCGCCGCCCCTACGCAAAGCGGGGGAAACAGCACGCACCACCAGTTTTTTCCTGTTCCCTCTCCGATCAGAATCCGAAGGGAATGATAGGTCCCCGCAGGAAAGCGCAAATCTCCATACGTACGTTCGGGGTATTTCTCATCTCCGAAAACCAGCGTCACCTGCTCTTCTTTACCGCGTGCGCGCAGGGTCTGTTCGGAAAGTTCTTTGATCTTTGGCATCAGGGCGCGGACCCGTTCTTCCGCCTCCCCTTCGCTGCCGCAGGAAAGCACCTCACCGTAAGCCGAGAGGATCGCATCCCGCACCGCAAGCTTGCATGCCTGGTCCTCCTCTGTATCCGAATTGGCTAGAATGTGCAACCGCACCACATCATCATAAATTTTCTCTTCGCCCGAAAGAGGCAGCGTCGCAAGCAGCAAAACGCAAAGAAGCAGCCCCACGGCATACCATATCACCGATTTCACATGATTTCCTTTCCGCCGCACCACGCGGCTTTTTCGTTTTCGGTCAAGGATTACCCTCTTTTTCGGTTTTTATACGCCGGAGAACGAAAAATTTGACTTTTCCCGTTTCCCTGTG
>CAKSLR010000083.1 GCA_934467435.1 uncultured Eubacteriales bacterium
AGGACACGCGCCCCGTCCCCCACGCCTTCGCCGTAATGCTTTTCAACGTAGCGTACGTGCGCGCCACGCCCGATATTGAAGGAATGGATGCCGTCATGCAGTGTCTTTTGGTTGCCGCAGTTATGAATGCCACAACCGGCGACAATCAGCACATCCGCCCCTTCGCCGACATAAAAATCATTGTAAACCACATCATCCAGCCCTGTTTCGGTCAGAATCACGGGAATGTGCACGCTCTCGTTTTTCGTGCCGGGACGGATGGTAATGTCAATGCCCGGCTTGTCCCCCTTCGGCGTGATTTCGATGTTGGCGCTGGACTGCCGCCCGAACGCCGCTCCGTTTTTGCGGATGTTGTAGGCACCGACGGGAATTTCGTGCAGATCTGCGACCGCTTCCAGCAGATCACGGTCGGTCTTGGTCAATTCAGCCATTACACTCTCTCCTTTCCGGGTGCGCGGAAGTTGCAGTTGCCGTCCACCTGTTTCAGCAACCGCGGGAAAATTTCGTCTCTTGTTCCCATTTCCCGCACTTTGCCGTCCGCCAGCACAATAATATCATCGGCAAGTTGCATGATGCGTTCCTGGTGGGAGATGATGATGGTACTCTCGTGGCGGCTGTGGGAAATGGAGCGGAAGGATTTGACCAGCATGGCAAAACTCCACAGGTCAATGCCTGCCTCCGGTTCGTCATAAATGGCAAGGCGCAATTTGCGCGCCATCAGGGTGGCGATTTCAATCCGCTTGACCTCACCCCCGGAAAGGGAAGTATCCACCTCCCGGTTCAGGTAATCGGCGGAGCACAGCCCGACATTGGTCAGGTAAGCGCAGCACTCATCCTCCGGCAATTCGCTGCCGTGGGCAAGACTGAGCAGCCGCCGCACCGTCAGTCCCTTGAAACGTGGGGGCTGCTGAAAGCCGTAGCTGATGCCGCGCTTGGCGCGCTCCGAAACGGAGAGATCGGTAATATCTTCGCCGTCCAGCAGAATCCTGCCGGCGCTCGGGCGGTAAATGCCCATAATCAGCTTGGCAAGCGTCGATTTTCCCCCGCCGTTCGGTCCGGTGATGACCGTGAATTTCCCGGTCTCCAGTTTCACGGAAATATGGTCGATGATTTCCGTTTCCTTCCCGTCAGCACCGGGAACATGAAACACAATATCCTGTAATTCGAGCATGGGTACTCTCTTTCCTATCTTCAAACCTTTTCCTTGTATTTTAACACAGAATAGGAAAAAAATCTACTGCTTTCCCGAAAAATCTTTTTTCTTCTCTGTCCGGGGAAAGCGGTTGACAAAAAAGCAAAAAAGCGGTAAAATGAAACGAAAAAAACAATAAAAACAGAATGACCGTTTTTTTCACCCGTCATGCAGTGGGGTAAAGAAACTTTTTGTTTTTTTGCCTCCCTGACGGGGAAGGGCGGGTACTCGGGGAGGTCGACATGATCGGAATGATCGGTGCCATGGCAACGGAAACGGCGTTGCTTTCCGCCGCCATGACGGAAAAGAAAGAAGAAATCATCAGCGGAATTACTTATATATCGGGGGTTCTTGACGGACAGGCGGCGGTCGTTGCCACCTGCGGACCGGGCAAAGTCAATGCGGCGGTCTGCGCCCAGACCATGGTGCTGCGTTACGCCCCTGCGCTTCTTGTGAACACCGGGGTTGCTGGTACGCTGACGGCGGAACTCGGCATCGGCGACGTCGCGGTGGCAAACGCATTTGTGCAGCACGATGTCGATACGACCGCCCTCGGCGATGCACCGGGCTACGTATCCGGCATCGGGTGCGTGCGCTTTGCGGCAGAAGAGACGCTTGCCGCCCGTATCGCCGCATGCGTGCGGGAGCAGGGCAGGCGGGCGATGTCCGGTTGCATTGCAACGGGTGACCAGTTTATTGACTCCGATGCGCGCCGGGCGTGGATTGCCGCGCAGTTCGGCGCGATTGCCTGCGATATGGAGGGCGGCGCCATTGCCCAGGTGGCGGCGCTTGCCCGGGTTCCGTTCGTTGCCCTGCGCGCGATTTCGGATCGTGCCGACGGTGCGGCGGTAACCGACTATCCGCGCTTTGTTGCCGAGTCTGCCGCCTTTTCGGCGCGCGTGTTGCGGTCGTTTCTTCTCACACTTTCCTGAATATTAAGGAATAAAAGAGAAAATCCCGCCCCGTTTCCGGGGCGGGATTTTTTTGCGGGAGACACAGGCTGCTTTTTTTGTTAAAAAAGTACAAAGAAATGTCAAAAAAGGGATTGCTATTTTGACGCATCTGTGCTATACTGGCGGCAACTCGGCAGTATGCCGGGAAACCATACGTCGCTACGACGTTTCATCTTCAGAAAGATGAGAGGCAGGAGGCAGCATGAACCAGCAGGAAAGAACCGTGACCGCCGTCGTGGAAGAGTGGAATCTTCCGACGGACCCTTCCCCCGCAGCAGAAGAAATGCCTATGTTTGCCGAGACGCGCAGCCATCAGGGCACATCCGGCAACCCCTACCCCCAGCGCATTGTTAATAAGGTGGATCGTATCCATCGCACGGTGCGTCCTTACACCGTCGTCGTCCTGGAGAACGAGTATATCCGCGTGGCGGTCATTCCCGAACTCGGCGGGCGTGTTTTTGAGGCGGTGGATAAGGTAACGGGCTACGACTTTCTTTATCGGCAGCATGTCATCAAGCCGGCACTGATCGGGGCTTACGGCTCCTGGATTTCCGGCGGGATCGAATTCAACTGGCCCTATCACCACCGCCCATCGACTATGATGCCGGTGGATTTCCGGCTGGAGAAGATGGAGGACGGCAGCGCCGCCGTCTGGCTTTCCGAGCATGAGCCGTGCGACCGTATGAAGGGAACGGTCGGGATTATTCTGCGCCCCGGCACGTCCTATTTTGAAACGCGCGTGGATGTGGCGAACCGCACCCCATATAAACATTCTTTCCTGTGGTGGGAGAATGCCGCGGTGGCAGTGCATGAGGATTACCGTCTGGTCTTTCCCCCCGATGTAACGTGGGTGCACTATCACAATGACCGTTACCATACCACTTTCCCCCTCGCGTCCGGCCGTTACGGCGCCAAGGATTTCGGGGAAGGGGTGGACATCAGTTGGCACAAAAATACCCGCACGGCGGATTCGTATTTTGCCGCGCCGTCTGCCTATGATTTCTTCGGTGGTTTTGATTACCGTAAAAACTGCGGTGTGTTGCATATTGCCAACCACCATATTTCTCCCGGCAAAAAGATGTTTACCTGGGGCTACGGCGAAAATGCCGAGAACTGGGAAAAGAAACTGACCGACAGCGACGGGCAGTATGCCGAACTGATGGCAGGTTCCTATACCGACGACCAACCGGATTTCACCTGGCTTGCCCCCTATGAAAACAAGACGTTCTCCCAGTATTGGTACCCGACGCAGGGCATCGGGTATACCACTTATGCTACGCTGGATGCCGCCGTTGCCCTCTCCCGCGAGACGGGGGAGATCCGTGTGAACGTGACGGCGCGGCGCCCTGCTGCCCGTCTGACGGTGTGCAGCGAGAGCGGGGAAGTGCTGCTGGAAAAACAGGCGGATTTCTCGCCCTCTTCCTGCGTGACCTTCCCCCTTACTTACCCGCAGGAGGGGAATCTTTCCGTGCGCCTGCGGACGGCGGAAGGAGAAACGATCCTTTTCTATACAGAAAAGAATAAGGACTATGTGCATATCCCGAAGGACAATCCCGGCATTCCGAAGCCCGATCAACTGGTGACGCCGAATGACCTGACCATTGCCGGTCAGCATATCGACCAGTACCGCGACCCGCTGTATCAGCCGGATCTTTATTATCTGGAGGCACTGAAAAAGGATGCCGACTTCCTGCCGGCGCTGAAGGCAATCGGGGAGTATTACTGCCGGTGCGGACGTTTTACGGATGCGCTGCCGTACCTTGAAAGAGCCAAGGCGGTGGAGTGCCGCTACAACCCTAACCCCGAGGACGGTACGGTGCAGTATCTGCTCGGCAGAGCCTATGCAGCGCTCGGGCGGGAAGAGGAAGCGTATGATACGCTGTACCGCGCCGCCTGGTCGCAGAATGTCATTTCACCCGCCATGACCGCCATTGCTGCCATGGACGGAAAGCGCGGTGATTTCGGCGCGATGCTGACGCATGCGCTCAGCGCGTTGGAGAAAGAGACCCACCACCCGATCGCCGGGGTCTATGCGGCACTGGCGCTCTTCCGCCTCGGAGATACCCGCGCCGCAGCGGATACCCTGCGTACGGTGCTGGAGGGGGATCCGATGAACCACCTTGCCCGTTACGCCCTGACCTGCGTGACCGGGAATGGGAGAGCGGCGTTCCTTGACGGGCTGTTCTCCAACCCTTCGCAAACGGCACTCGATATCGGGTTTGACCTCCTCGGTGCCGGATTTTCGGCGGAGAGTATCCTTCTGTTCCGTGATGTACTGCAACGGCAACCGGAGGCGGCAACGCTCCGCTACGCGCTTGCCTACTGCTATGAGCAGGTCGGGGACGCCGACCGTGCCGCGCGGGAGCGGAAACGCGCCGCGCGCGGACGGATTGTGGATGTGTTCCCCTTCCGCGCCGAAGAAGAGACCGTGCTTGCCGATGCCCTGCGCCGCAACGGGAAGGACGGCTTTGCCGCCTATCTGCTCGGCTGTTACCGGCACAACCAGCGCCGCTATAAAGAGGCAGCGGCGCTATACCGTACCGCCATTGCCCATCTGCCCGATTTCTATATTCCTTACCGCAACCTGGCGCTTCTTTGTTTCAACCACCTCGGGCGTGCCGAGGAGGCGCTGCGCCTGATGTACCGCGCGGCGGAACTGCACCCGCAGGACGAAACGCTGCTTTGCGAACTCGGAACGGTGATGGAGAAGAACGGAGTACCGGGGCTGGAACGTGCGGCATACCTCGAAAAACGGATTCCCGCAGGGGCGGGTGACCCGCTGTATCTGACCGTTGCCCGCGCGTATAATGCCGCAAATGCGTATGAGAAAGCGCTGGCGATGATGGCGTCGCACGAGTTTTACCCGAGTGAGGGCGGCGAATATCTGACTGCCGAACCGTATATGTACGCGCATTTTGCCGCCGGACGCCGCGCTATGAAGGCAGGCGACTACGAAACGGCACTTGCCGAATTCCGCGCTTCCACGGCACTGCCGGAGAATTTGCATACCGGCTTCTGGAATGACAGCGTGATGGTACCGTACCGCTACGGTGAGGCGGCTGCCCTGAAGGCGCTGGGGCGGAACGAAGAAGCCGATGCCCTGATTGCCAAGGTCACGCAGATTCAGAATGCGGGGCTCTGGAGCATGGGGGACGAATTTGTTTATTATGCGGCACAGGTCATTCGCCTCGGCGGGGAAGAGTTGCGTGCCCGGAACATGATGCGGAACGCCATCCTCGCGTGGGAGGAAGAGTACCGCGGCGGTTGCCGTTACTACCGGGCGGCGGTAGCGGACTTTATCTGCTTCCTCCCCGACCCGACCAAAGCGCGGCAGGCAGCCCTGATTGCCATGCTGGGGTACGGTAAACTGTATTTCGGGGAGACTGCTGCGGCAGCGGATGCCTTCCGGCGCTCGCTTGACATGGATCCTTCCAACCTGCGGGTTGCACTGGAATTGGATCTGCTCGAATCCTGAGAAACGAAAAAACA
>CAKSLR010000084.1 GCA_934467435.1 uncultured Eubacteriales bacterium
ATTTGCACCAAAGCGGGAACGAATGCATCGTCCCCGCTTGTTTGCTTTTTACTTTCTCAGACCCAGTTTTTCGATAATGGCGCGGTAACGCTCAATATCCTTCGATTCGAGGTAACGCAAAAAGTTCTTTCTTTGACCAACCATACGGAGCAGACCTCTGTGGCTGTGGAAGTCCTTCTTGTTCACCTTAAGGTGCTCGGTCAGCGCGTTGATACGGTAGGTAAGAACGGCGATCTGCACTTCGGGCGAACCGGTATCCCCTTCGTGAATCTTGTACTGGTCGATGATCTGTTGCTTGATTTCCTTCTGCATTGTGTGTTTCACCTTTCACGCATATTTTTGCTACTGCCGCAAGCCAAGCACGGGGTTGGTGAATCGACGCATGGCAGCCCGCCTGCGGGCGGCGCGCCGGCTGTCCCCGAACCGGGAAAGGGCATCACGGATTTATTCTACCATATTTTTTTCGGTTTGTAAAGAGAAAAACCCAATTTTCCGAAAATTATTTTTTACCGGCGAGAACCGGCAGATACGCGCGCAGATAATCCCCCCCCGACCAAAGGGTGGAGATTGCCATAACCCCCATCATGGCATAGCTTGCCGGATAGATTTCACGCCCGTAAAGCGGCAGAAGAAGCGGCTCAAGAAGAATGACAAGAATGCCGATGATCTGCGACACGGTTTTGATCTTTCCGGCAAGAGAAGCGGCGATGACCTGACCGCTTTTGCCCGCCGCCACCAGGCGCAGGGAAGTAACGGCAAGTTCACGAAAGAAAATGATAACCGTGACCCACAGAAACATCACCGAAAAATACGTGTAACGATAAACCAGCACAAGCAGCGCCGAGAAAACCATGAATTTATCGGCAAGCGGGTCAAGAAACTTCCCGAAATCGGTGACCAGGTGGCAGCGCCGCGCAATCTGTCCATCCAGGCAATCGGTCATGGCGGTCACGGCAAAAATCACGGCGGGTACCACTCTTCCTCCTACGGTAGCGGGGTCCATGGCAAGCACCGCCCACACGAAAAAGGGCACCAGCACCATCCGCAACAGCGAAAGGACATTCGGAACATTCAGAATTTTCTGCGGTTTTTCTTCCATCAGAGCGCCTCCCCAATCAGGTCATAATCCATCGCGTCCACAATCTTCACCTGCACAAATTCCCCCTCGGGAATCCGTTTTCCGGCGCGGAAATAAATCTTGCCGTCAATGTCGGGGGCATCCCCTTCCCCGCGACCGTAGTGCGTGGCGGCGACCGTATCATACCCTTCACACAGCGCGGTAAGGGTCTTGCCGACCATGGCGCGGTTGTGCGCCTCGCTGATCGGCAACTGCGTTGCGATCAGCGTATCGTACCGATCCTGCTTCACCTGCTCGTCAATCTGATCGGGCATCTCCGCGGCGGGAGTTCCCTCCTCCGCCGAGTACAAAAAGGCGCCGAAACGCTCAAATTTCTCTTCCTTGAGGAAGGCGCAAAGGGCGGCAAAGTCCTCTTCGCTCTCACCGGGGAACCCGACAATCGCCGTGGTGCGCAGGGTAATGCCGGGTACCTCCTCCCGCAGGCGGCGCAGCGTATCGCGGATCAGGGAACTGTCTCCGTGGCGGTTCATCTTCTGAAGAATCGGGTCGGAAATATGCTGCACCGGCACGTCCATGTACTTGAGCAGACGCGGATTCTCGCGCAGTTCGGTAATCAGATCGTCGGTGATCTTATCGGGGTAACAGTAAAGCAGACGAATCCACGGAATTGCCGTTTCGGCGCAGATGGCGCGCACCAGGTCGGCAAGGCGGTACTTGCCGTACAAATCGAGCCCGTAACGGGATGTATCCTGCGCGATGAGGTTCAGTTCCTTTACCCCAAGCGTCTCCAGTTCCTTCGCCTCCCGCACCACATCTTCCATCGGACGGGAGCGGAAGCCGCCGCGGATCAGCGGAATTGCACAGTAAGTACAGCGGTTGTCGCACCCCTCCGCAATCTTGAGGTATGCGGTATAGGTAGGCGTTGTCAGCACACGCGCCCCGCCGAGAGGGGACTTTTCCTTATCGTCAAACGCGCAGAATCCCCGCTCCCCGCGCAGAACCGCGTCCGCCGCCTCCGCAATGCGGTGCAGGCTGCCGACCCCTACCAGGGCATCGACCTCGGGCATCTCGGTAAGAACCTGTTCGCGGTAGCGTTCCACAAGACACCCCGTGGCAATAATCCCCTTGAGTGAACGGTTCTTTTTCAGCCACGCGATATCGAGAATATTATCAATCGACTCCTGCTTGGCGCTCTCAATAAAGCCGCAGGTGTTGACCACAATGATGTCCGCCTCGGTCTCATCCGGGGTAATCTCATAGCCCGCTTCCCGCAGGCGATAGAGCATGACCTCGGTATCCACCAGATTTTTGGAGCAACCGAGTGACACAAAACCGATTTTTTTCATATGCGATTCCTTTCAGGATAAAAATTTCGCCACGCGCGCGTGGTAGCGGCTGTCATAAAGGATCAGCAGCCGGGTGAGCAGATATTGATAAAGGAAGAAGGTCGGATTCCCGATCAGAAAAAGGACGAGATAAATGTACCACGCCTCCGCCGGAAGAGAAAAGAGAAAAATGCCGAGCAACTCCACCGCGGCAAACATCCCGTTGCAGAAAAGAAAACGCAAAACAAAGGACAGCAGACGCGGCAGGCGGGCAAGAGGAAACCACAAAAGAGCGTAAATGCCGAAAAACAGCGCAAAGTAAAGCACAGCGCCGGGGTTTGGCAGCAAAAGAAACGAAAGAAGCGTAACCCCGCCGTATATCATGAAATCATAAGGGTGTCCCATCTCCCGCCGGGCAAACAGCACCGCAAGGGAAGAAAGCGCCGCCGCGCTGAGCACCGCCACGTCAAGCAGCGCCCCAAGGCAAAGAATGGCGGCGGAAAGGGCGGTCAACATGGCGGAAAGGGCAAGGCATTTTGTTTTTTTTGCAGTGGTGGTTCGTTTTTCCATCACAGGCACCGAATCAGATCAAAGCCGAAACTTTCGCAACAACAATCGGCGCAGAACAGCGCCGAGCAGACATCGCACACCGTACAGTCGCCCCCCTGCGCGCGGCGGCGGTCGTTCTCCGCCCGGCTGCCGCGGTAATTCTCTCTGAATGCGGCATAGCGGCGGGTGAACGTCTCGCGTGCATGGCGGTATTCCGTATTATCGGGATCCATCGCGCAGGCAATGCCGATCTCCTGCATTGCGTCATTCTGCCAGCCGCGACGCATGAGCAGGATCGATTTGAGGTAATGCCACTCCGCCCCCCGCCGCTCGGCGGGAATGGTTTCGAGCATCACTTCTGCCTCGGCAAACAGCCCGTGGCGGATTTTTTCCCGCACCGCCGCCGTGGTCACGGATGCGCCGCCGGTCTGTGCCCCTGCACGGTTATGGGTCAGGTTGTCGTATGCCTCGTTGATCTCCTTCATCTTTTCTTCCGCCGCTGTGCGGGCAACGGGGTCGTTTGCAAAGTTATCGGGGTGATTGCGCCGCGCGAGCGCATGGTACGCCGCCTTGATTTCCTCCGGCGTAGCACCGGGGGAGACGCCGAGAACTTCATACGGATTTTTCATGCACGGTATCCCCCTCTCTCTCGGGCGCAAGGAAGCGCAGCTTTGCCGGCAGCCCGATGTATAAAATGTTTTTCAGGATATTTGCCGTTTCGGAGTGAGCATCGAGCGGCAGCGCGAGCAAAGCCCCCTCCAGGGCGACCAGTTCCACGCGCAGTGCGGTATATGCCGCCTGCCGTTCCCCGGCATCAAACGTCCCACTGCCGCTGTAACGGTAGGGGTTATAGGTGTTTTGGCGACAGTCGCGCGCAAAATCCTCCGCCGCGTCCAGTGCCGCCACAAATCTGCCGAGGTAAAACCCGACGGGATACGCAAGCGCCCCGGCGTCGGCAGGCAGTCCTTCGGCAAAAAAAGCGCCCAGCATCCGACCGCTGCAATCCGCCACGCGGTCAAGCGACGGGCATTTTGCCGCCTCAAGCGCCGCGAGTGCGTCCAACTCCCGCTCCATTTCCGACTGCAGCGCGGGCAGATCGGCACGGCGGGCGGCGCGGCGAAGTACCGCTGCCGCCAAACGCACCGCAGGGCGGGCAAGCCCGCGCCGATCCCGGCATTCGTCCTGCGCCTTGCCGTAAGCCAGCACGGCAAACGCCCGCGCCGTAAACACCAGCGACGGATTTTCTGCAAGGCACGCGCGCGCCTTGCAGGGGTGAACGCAGCAGCGGAACCGATGCGCTTCGGACCGCTCCCCGCTAAGAAGCATCCGCAAAAGGGCGTAAAACACCGCATCATAGGAAAGTGTCAGGGCGGAAAGACGCCCGGTGTGCCGCTGCATGGCATTGCAAACGCCGCAATACACCGCGCGATAGTACGCATATTCGCGGACAAGCAACTCATCCGCCACGGGTTTGATGTATCCGAACATAGCGCCCTCCCATCCTTGTTATTTTACAACAAACCGGGCGCAAAATCAAGCATTTTGCGCCCGGTATATAAATTTTTGTTGAATGGTGCGTGAATTTTTACCCTCTCAGCGTTCCGAACGGTGACGGCAGGTCATGTAGATGGAAAACGCGAAAATAGAACCCGCAAGCACAAGGGAAATGAGAGAGAGCACCCGGTCTGTCCGCGCGGCGGTCTCGGTGAACCCGACATCATGCGAACAATGCACCGTCAAAAACACCGCAACAAACACAAGAAGTGCGCACAGCAACATACTGAGAATAGGCAGCCAAAGAAACCGTTTCCGTTTCCAATCCATAGATGACCCCTCCTTCACTTCAGATTCACCTATATTTTAGCCCATAAATATGAACCTGGGATGAACGATTCATAAATTTTATTGCCTTTCTGTGTAGAAAATTCACTTCTCTTTTCACCGTATGTTCACAATATCGGCACCTGCCGAACAAAAAAGCCGGACACACAGCGTGCCCGACGGCGCATGCCGCCGCAGGGCGGGCAGTGCAGAACGATGGACGGGAAGGGATCGGCAGCGCAAGGCAACCGAAAAAAGCCGGCAACCGGCAACACGAAGCGAATGGCGCAAACCGCCGGCAGAAGACAAACCGGGCTTCGGGCAAAGGTCCGGCGGCGGGCGGCAAAAAGCGCCCGCCGCCATGAATGTTCCCGTCCGTTTGTAAATGCCGTGGCGTTATGCCCGGTTGACTGCCTCCACAAAGCGCAGGAAAGCCGCGCGCCCTTCGGGGGTGCATTTATACACGCCGGCATCTTCCAATACGTGAACAAAGGTGGTACCGATCTCCTGCTTCAGAATATCCCGCACATTTTCGGCGGTGAAGGTGTAGCGGTCACGGAACGCAAGGAACCAATCCTTGTGTTTGGAGATGGCAGGGCTCTCGGCAAAGTCACGCCCCGCCAAAATGGCATCCGCCATTTCCTCGATCTCCGCGGCAAGGCGGGAGGGCAGCACGGCAAGCCCCATGACCTCGATCAGACCGATATTTTCTTTTTTGATGTTGTGGTACGCGGCGTGCGGGTGATAGACGCCGAGCGGATGCTCGGGCGTGGTGATATTGTTGCGCAGCACAAGATCGAGTTCATACGCCCCATCCCGGCGGCGGGC
>CAKSLR010000085.1 GCA_934467435.1 uncultured Eubacteriales bacterium
CTGCCGCCGAACTCGCAGCCGCCGATGGCACCGATGCGCCCCTCGCCGAATTTTCCGAGACAGGCGCCGAGGAAGTACGCAGATGCCCGCATACTGCCCGTCAGCGGGTCGGCAACCGCCGGCGGTGCGGCATGCGTAGGGTCGATCCGATACGTGTGTGCATCCATCCTTTCCATCTCCACCCCCATTCCCTCCAAAATCCGCAGGGCGATCCGGACATCGCGGATGTCCGGCAGATTGCCGATAAGAGATGGACCGTCACACAAAAGACATGCGGCAAGAATCGGCAGGGCGGCATTTTTCGCCCCCCCGATGGGCACACTGCCGCAAAGTGCGCCACCCGGATGTACAATCAGTTTATTCATACGCCGTCTCCATACGGCACCGCCGGTGGCGTGCCGCTTTATGCAAAATCGGCGCCACAGGGCGCCTCTGCTTTCATCATACGCAAAAAACGGCGGTATGTGAAAAAGCCCGGCACCGGGGATTCCCGGCGCCGGGCTTTTTCATTGACTTTGTGCCTTTATGCTTCCCGAAACGGATAGAACTTATCCGCTTCGTTCAGTGCAAGTTCCCGTACCGCGTTCTCATAGATGGCGCGGGCGGGACGCAACTCGCCCGGATGGTGGGCATCACTGCCGAGATAGAACCGGCAACCGCACTCCCTAGCAAATCGAAAAATGCGAAGAACACGGTGCACTTCCTCGGGCGTCTTTTGGGAAAAGGCAAAATCATCTGCCCTGATCTCCACCCTGCACCGCAGCGGGCAACTTTTTGAAACATATCGATGTACTGCGGCATCGGTCACGCCGTCAAGCCGCTCATGCCACAACCCGCTCGGTGCGATCAAAGAGCGGGCAAGGTGCGCAATTCCGATCTTATCAAACGGCAGATCCATTTCCAGTTTCCTTGTGGCAACGGAAGAATTTCACGAACATGCGATGTTTTCTGCAGATAAAAGCCGTCATCCGTCCCGTCCTTCGATTTCCGATACGGCAAATTCACGACTTTTGTGGGGAGATTCATAAAAACCCATTTTGCAGGGGATGTGTTCGCTCCAACCGTGATCGGTCATGCACAGGTAGCGATACCCGTTTCCCTCCCCATACTTCAGTCTGTTCGGGATCCGCCGAACAAGCCAACAGGAAACTGTGCAAATGAATGTCATGATCGACGCGATACGGTTCCACCCTCACAATCCCCTTGATTCTTTCATTTTTGTCATATCACAGGGAGCGGAAATAAGCCACGGCGAGGTCAACCACCATACCGTAACTTTTCGTTCCCGCAGTTCCCTGGGATTGCAGATAAGCGTTATTGACCGCACCGCTGATTTCACCCAGTTTGGAATCGGCATATTTCTTATAATACGTTTGATACCCGTAGATCTCATACTTGACCGTATCGGCGTAATCGTTCCACACGCTGCGGTAAAGTTCTTTGTCTGCGCGGTAAAGGGCGGAGGTGACATATTCCATCAGATTCAGATACCCGCTGTAGCGGATATAGGTGTCATCGGATGCCGCACAGACCAAAAACGCCACAAAATTGGCTTCGTCCTCACGGGCGATGCCGCGCTGGTGTGCCAACTCATGCGCTGCGGTATAAGGAATGGTATAATCAGGCGGTTCGTGGTTGATGTTGGCTTCCCCCGTCATATAGGAGTACACCCCCGTCAGGTGCAGATACGACATCAACTCACTGTTTGACACCAACTTGAGCCGGGAGGACATTTTCTGAACAAAAGGATAGGAAAGCGAAACTTGATCGTAGGCAGAAAGGAGTTTTTCATTCATTTCCGCGTAGGAATACGGCATGACGCTCCCGCCCTCATACCGCCATGTCAGTTCCGACGCCAGCGCATTTACCTCTGTTTGCAGACGCTTTGCCGTATCATAAAGATCCGCTGCGGCAGACGGTGCGCGTACCAGCCCCATTTTCTCATCCAGTGGACTGCCGCGGTACCCACAGCCGAGCGTAAAGACAAAAAGCCCGTAAAGGAGTGCGGGAACGGCAAGCAAAGCGCTGAGATACCGCACAAAATCTTCCCTTGTGCGGCAGGCATGCACGGCAAAGACGACAAGTAATACAAGAAGGACCGGCAGCGCCAGCAAAAGGCTCTCCCCGAGGGAAAACGGAATCCCGTTCGTCAAAAAAGCCAAAACCTGCCGGAAACACGCGCCAACCGTACCATGGATCGTATCGGCGAAACCCGATTGCAGACAGGAAATCAAGTGAAATACTGCCGCCACGGCAGCAAAGGTAAAGAGAACCGCCGCAGGAAGCGAAACCCATCGCCGTATTACCGCAAGTCGGTGAAGACCCCTGTTTTCTTTTTCCGTTCTATGCATTCCCTGCATCCTCCTTCCAAATTTCGCGCATATCCTGCGGCATCTGTGCGACAACCGTCATTCTGCCATAACAAGGATGAAAAAACGTCAATCGCTCGGCATGCAGCGCCTGCCGCGCAAACGCGGGATCTCCGCCATAAAGGGTATCCCCCACAATCGGCGCGCCACGGTGCGCCAGTTGTACCCGTAACTGATGCGTTCTCCCGGTTTTCGGATACAGGCGGAAAGAGTACCTGCCATTCCGCACACCAACCATTCGGTATTCCGTGAAGGCGTCTTCCCCATCCCCCGGCAATACCACGGTGCGGCGAATGATGCTGTCCGCCTCCCGTGCCATCCCGTCCCGCATCACGCCGTGTGCTGCCGGCAACGGTTGCGCGGTCACGGCGCAGTATTCTTTTTGCATACCGCCTGTCTGCAACTCCGCAGATAGAACACAGGCAGCCAATTTATGACGTGAAAGCAGCACCACACCGCTGGTATCCCGATCCAACCGGTTGATCGGATAAACCTTCTCACCGGGCGGTAATGCCGCAGAAATCAGATCCAGCAACGTATCGCCGCGGTGTCCCGCCGAAGGGTGAGTCGGCATACCTGCCGGTTTATTGACGGCAAGAGCCCAGGCATCCGCAAACAGAATCGGAACGGTTTGACTGCCGCCGGAAAAGGTACACTGTTTCAGCGGCGTCGGTGCCCGGCACGCCGCCAGTGTCAGAACATCCCCAGCCTGCAGGACGCGGCGCACGGTGCACGCTTCCCCGTTACACAGGATGCCGCGGGGATGCGCTTTCCATTCGCGCAGCACCGCCGCCGATACCCCGTAGTTTTCCCGCAAAAGATGCTTTACCGTAACGCCATCCTCTTCCGCAAAGACCGCAATCGCCAAACTGCCATCCGGGGAAAACGGCGGAAAACCATGCGCCCTCAGCATGACACCTCCCCTGCGTTCCGTGCCGACAACGCACGTACAAAGAACTGCCGCAGCGCTTGCTGACAACCTTCGGGATCGACAAGATACGAGGTGCCATGCCCGGCACCGGGCACATAACGGACGCTCGCCCGCTTTCCCGCCGCGCGGGCATTCTCCATCCCCATTGTCATCGGCACAAAATCGTCCGCCATACCGTGAACCAAAAGAACCGGCAGATGTGCCGACCGAAGCGCCGCGGGAACATTGCCCTTTCGGAGATCAACCCCGGCAAACACACGGCAAAAGAGTGCCGCCGCCGGCAAAAGCGAGGAAAGCGGCAGACGGTACTTTGCCGCCGCATGACGCAAAATGGCAAGCGGGGATGTGTAACCGCAATCGGCAATGACGCCGCGAACCGTCGGCGGCAGGTCGCCGCCCGCAGCAAGCAGCACGCAGGAGGCCCCCATTGAGATTCCGTCAAGAAATATATTCTCCTTTTCCCCGAACCGGGCATACACATACTCTGCCCACGCAACGCAGTCTTCACTCTCCCGCACCCCGAAAGTGATATACTTTCCTTCACTTTCGCCATGCGCACGTTGATCTGCGAGCAACACGCGATACCCCATCTCCTCCAGGTAAAACGGCAACACACACCCAAAATCATGTTCCGCAAAAGAACGGTAACCGTGGAACAAAAGAAGAGTCACCCCGGCCGACCCGTCACCAAGCAGACGCCCCGCAAGACGCACGCCGTCGCGTGCCCGGATATAAACCCGCTCACCGCAGCAGGCGTCTGCATACCGCAGCCCCTGCGCAATCTTTGCCTCTGTCCCGCGAATGTCAGACATCTCCGCGCGACGCTCATAGCGTGCGCGCGGAGAAAGACGAAAGCGGCGGAAGGCAAACAGAAACACCGCATACCCCGCCGCCGCATAAAGAACCGCACAAAGAAAAGCGAAAAGAAGAATCCACAAAAGAACCGGCATATCAGTGCCGCAGCGGAAGCGTAAAGCGTTCCACTTCCTTACCGTCCGAACCAATCCGCACAAATTCCGCCCGCCCGGTATGTAAAATAAACCCGGTGCAACCGAACCCTTCTCCATTCATGCGGGATGCGCCGACAACAGGGTAGTTATGATAAAACTTGCACCCCTCATCTCCTACGGGATAATACTCAAAGTGATGCGAGTGCCCACAGAGCATGAAATCGGGCGCCATGCGGTTGATGGCTCTGCCGAATACCGCATACGTTTCGGGCATGATATCAAAGCAACTTTTCATCGAATCGTTCGACATGAACGGGATGTGCGATATGGCAATCTTATACTTAGAGTCGGGCAGACGCATGAGCGACAGGTTCCGTGCTTCCCGCCGACGAAATTCTTCAAACCAGTTCAGGCCGCCGTATTCCACATTGTTATCCAGTTTATCCTCCCCGCAATCGACAACCACACCGCTGATGGGACCGAGGGTAAAAGAAAAATACGTTTTCTCACCGTCGGTTGCCAGGTGATCGGGCATCCGCTCCGCTAACCGACCGCGGGTATCGTGGTTGCCGCGACCGACCACGACCGGGCGCACGCCGCCGCTGATTCTGCCGATAAAAGCGTTAATCTCCACCAACATCTCGTCGGTTTCAATCTCCCCGATATCGCCGTTGACGATATAAAAATCCGCTGCCCCGAATGCGGCGGCAGCACGTTCTGCTTGCGCATAATTGCTGGGATTATAGTTTCCATGTACATCGGCAAGGTACACACCGCGGATATTTTCTTCCTTTTTCAGAGGGTAAAAGAGGTATGTGACATGCTCTTCCTCCCCCGGTACGGTGCCGTATGCCTTGCGCTGCTCAACGCGGCGGTAGGAAAGCGTATATTCCCCTGCATCGTCCAGCAGTTTTTGCGGCAGAGAAAATTTATGCACTTTTCTCTCAGTCGCATACACACCACTGCCGGACTCATAGACTTCTTTTCCGGCGACAAATAACCGACAGATCCCTGTTTCCCGCACATTCACAACAATCTGATACTCCCGGTGAATGGCAAATACATTGGGGTGACACGCCAAAAACCCTTCCATTTTACCTGACCTCCTTATGCCTCCGCTTTCCGAAAAGAAGCGTGAAGTTCAATCGACTCGGTTACCACGTCAGTTGAAAAATCCCATTTCTTGCCGTCATGCAACCAACCATCGAACACATACCCTTCCTTGGTCATTTTCTTCCACTCGTCAAGGGAAGCAAACTGTTCCGGTTCCTCCGCATAGAGGTCGGTGGCAAGAT
>CAKSLR010000086.1 GCA_934467435.1 uncultured Eubacteriales bacterium
GAACAGTTCCATCTTCTCTTTTACGGTAGCGCGGATGGCTTCTACGCCGGGGGCAAGCAGTTTTCTCGGGTCAAAGCCCTTACCGACAAGGTCTTTCCCTTCCTCAATATACTTACGGGTTGCCGCCGCAAACGCCAACTGGCACTCGGTGTTGACATTAATCTTGGAAACACCGAGACTGATTGCCTTCTTGATCATGTCTGCGGGAATGCCGGTACCACCGTGCAGCACGAGAGGCATATCGCCCACCTTTTCGGAGACGGCAGCCAGTGTATCAAACGAAAGCCCCGGCCAGTTTGCGGGGTACTTGCCGTGAATGTTGCCGATGCCGGCAGCCAGCATGGTAACGCCGAGATCGGCAATCATCTTGCACTCATTCGGATCGGCGCACTCGCCCATCCCAACAACGCCGTCTTCTTCGCCGCCGATGGCACCGACCTCTGCCTCAAGAGAAACGCCCATTTCACCGGCAATCTTGACCAGCTCCTTGGTCTTTTCAATGTTCTCGGCAATCGGGTAATGAGAACCGTCGAACATAATAGAAGAGAAACCTGCCTTCAGGCAAGCCAAAGCGCCCTCATAGGAACCATGGTCAAGGTGAAGCGCAACCGGAACCGTGATGCCGAGCGATTCCACCATCGCCTTCACCATATCGGCAACCGTCTTGAAGCCGCACATATACTTACCGGCACCTTCGGACACACCGAGGATGACCGGAGACTTCAGTTCCTCTGCCGTGAGCAGAATCGCCTTAGTCCACTCCAGATTATTGATGTTGAACTGACCGACGGCATAGCGGCCTGCCTTCGCTTTGGTCAACATTTCTTTTGCTGATACTAACATATTACGCCTCCGTATTTTTATTTACCTGCCCTATTATATACCTTTTTTCGCAAAATTGCAAGCCATATCCGAAAAAAGGCGGAATTTTGTTGCCGATTTTTCGCCGGGCGGCGGCGATGCGAAAAATCCTCATCCTTATGCGCCGTTTTCCTATTTACAAGCGGCGCTTCGTGCGCTATAATGGAGAAAAAACAAAACACATACACGGAGGTATTTATCATGTTCCGACCCGAGCACCCCAACCCGCAATGCAGGCGGGAAAACTGGCGCAACCTGAACGGCACCTGGGAGTTTGACTTTGATTTCGGTCGCAGCGGCAGAGCACGCAAACTGCACGAGGGCGGCATACTGACCAAAAAGATTGAAGTTCCCTTCTGCCCCGAATCCCGGCTTTCCGGCATCGGCTACACCGACTTTATCCCTGGCGTCTGGTACCGCCGGACGTTTTCCGTCTCCGAGGCGGAGCGCAGCGGTCGGGTTCTTCTGCACTTCGGCGCCGTGGATTACCGTACCGTTGTTTACGTCAACGGCAAGGAAGTCGGTTCCCACGTCGGTGGCTATGTTTCTTTTACCTTTGACATTACCGATGCCCTGACCACAGGGGAAAACACCCTGACGGTATATGCCGAGGATGAAACGCGCGACAACCTGATTCCGAGTGGCAAACAGTGCACACAGTATCACTCCTGCGGGTGCAGTTATACCCGCACCACCGGCATCTGGCAAACGGTGTGGCTGGAGTTTGTTCCGACCACGCATATTGCTTCTTTCCGCCTGTACCCCGATGCCGAAAACGGAACCCTGCGGGTCGTTGCCGACCTAGTCGGCAAGGGCACCTTTGCCGTCACCGCTTCCTACGACGGGCATCCGGTCGGAGCATGCCAAAAAATTTCGCACGGCGGTGCCTGTGACATTGAGATTCCGCTGACCGAAACCCACCTTTGGGAAGTCGGTTGCGGCAGACTTTACGATCTGACCCTGACCTACGGCGACGATACGGTTGAAAGTTACTTCGGTTTGCGCTCGCTGCGTTATGCAGACGGAAAGTTCTACCTGAATGGGAAGTCTGTCTTCCAGCGTCTGGTGCTGGATCAGGGCTTCTATCCCGACGGAATCTACACCGCACCGAGCGAAGAGGCGCTGGCGGCGGATATCCATCTCTCCATGGCGCTCGGTTTCAACGGCGCCCGTCTGCATGAAAAGGTCTTTGAACCGCGGTTCCTCTACCACTGCGATCAACTGGGTTACCTGGTCTGGGGCGAATACCCGAACTGGGGCGTAGATATCTCGAATCCGGATTCTCTGATGGCAATGCTGCCCGAATGGATGGAGGAAGTCAAACGCGATTTCAACCACCCCGCGATTGTCGGCTGGTGTCCGCTGAACGAGACTTGGGATTTTGACGGACGGCGGCAGTGCGACGAGGTGCTGGCGAATATCTACCGCGTGACAAAAGCGATGGACGATACGCGCCCCTGCATCGATACCAGCGGTAACTACCATGTCCTGACCGATATTTTCGATGTGCACGATTACGACCAGGATCCCGTTTCTTTCCGCGAACACTACAATCTGCTGATGACCGAGAACAAACTGCACGATAAATTCTCGGAGCGCCAGCACTGGAACGGGAAAGCGCCGGTATTCATCAGCGAATACGGCGGTATCCGTTGGTCGGTAGACGACAGCGGCTGGGGCTACGGCAACGCGCCGAAAACCGAAGAGGAATATAAAGAGCGGTTCCGCGGTCTTGCAGACGCCATGCTCGACAACGACCGCATTTTCGGTCTTTGCTACACGCAACTTTACGATGTGGAACAGGAGCAGAACGGGCTCTACACCTACGCCAGAGAGAAAAAATTTGAGGATATGGACTTCTTCCGCACCGTGCTTTCCCGTAAAGCTGCCATCGAAGACTGAGGCAGAGCCATGGTGAAAATAGAATTTCTCGGCACCAGCCATGGCGTACCCTCGGCAACGCGATACTGTAACAGCATCCTTCTGGAGGTGGACGGAAACCGTTACCTCTTTGACGCCGGTGCGCCGGTTGCAGACCTTCTGATCCGGAAGGGCTACCCCTTCTCCTCCCTGCGTGCCGTTTTCGTCACTCATATGCACGGAGATCATGTCGGCGGGCTGCCGGAGTTGCTTGACCTTTCCAACTGGTATGAAAAAGATGCCTCCTACACGGTTTATCTGCCGCAGGAGGAAGGGTGTGACTTGATGCGCCAGTACCTTCGCGTTACCTCGCACCTTCCCTTGCGTGAGGGTCTCGGACTTTCGACCTTCGCGCCGGGGGTGGTATATGAAGACGAACGCATCTGCGTCCGCGCGGTTGCCGTTGAACATACGAAGGACATGCCGAGTTACGGATTTCTCGTCACGTGCGGAAAAAGGCGTATCTATTTTTCCGGCGATATGTCCTATGATCTGCACGACTTCCCTGCATTTCTCGAAGAGGAACCGGTTGATGTGCTGGTCACGGAACTGGCACATTGCAAGGTAAGCGATCTGCTTGCTCACCTGAAACGTTGCCGGGCCAAGGTTGTTTTCATCAATCACGTCTACCCCCTGGGAAAGATCGATGAAATTCGATCGTTTGCCGGTACGCTCCCCTCGTCCCTCCACATTGCAGAAGACAATATGGTATTCCCGCTGTAAAAAGCAGGCGGCACCCGTAATCGGGTGCCGCCTGTTGTGTTTTCATCGAAAAGCAGCGCGCAGTTTTATTCGAGTTCTATGGTAAGCGATGCGGTCTGCAGTCCGTCTGCCTCGGCATAAACCCGCATATGGGTCGCATCTCTCCCCGCGCGAACGGTTGCTGTCACACGGCCGGCACGCATCCGACGGTCGGGAAGCAGCAGATTGATATGGTCGGAAATATCCGAACCGGTCGAATGAATCACACCGTTTCCGTCGGTGGTGAACCGTACAAACGGAGTGGCATCCGGCACTTCTCTGCCGTTCTCGTCCAACACCAGGCAGGTCACAATCGCCAGATCTCTGCCACCCACACGGAGCGGTTCACGGTTTTCAAGCCGCAGTGCCAGGCGCGCGCCGCGACCGCTGGTCTCCCGGCGATCCCGCGCTACGACTTCGCCACCGCGGTACGCCACCGCCTCCAGGATACCGGACGCATACGGCACTTCCCACGCGGCATGGTCAATCGGCTCCAGTTTTCTGCGGCCGAGCGAAGTGCCGTTAAGGAACAGTTCCGCTTCCTCACAGTTGGTGTACGCCCAGACGGGAATCATTTCCCCTTCCCGCCCTGCAAAATTCCAGTGCGGCAGCAGGTGAATCATCGGTGCATCGGTCCAATAGGACTGATTCTGATAAAACGCATCTTTCTTCTGCAGGAAAAGGTCGATGGCACCCGATTGTGAACACAGGCGCGGCCAAACCGCCTCGCCGCGATGTTCAAAGGCAATCCACTGGAAACCGCCCATGATCCACTCATGCGCGCGTAAGGCGCGCCAAGTGCGTTCCCGACCGGCAAAATAATTGACCTTCGACTGATCGTCATACGCGGAAATATAGCCGTGCGCCGCATCACTCGGGTAGTACCAACCGCGCGTTGTACTGGTAGCAGCACATTCCGAGGAGAAAATGGCTTTGTTCGGATATTTTTCGTGCACCGTTTCGTAGATTGCCAGGTTATAGTTGATGCCGATGACATCACTCTCGTCATACACCGTTGCGCGGTCGGGGGCACGGTCATTGGCAGTCATCAGAAGGCGGCTGCTGTCCAGTTTTCGTGCCGTTGCCATCATCCGGCGACAAATGCGCCGCCCCTGTTCGGTCACAAAAAGCGCCTCCTCGTTGCCGACCGACCAGAAAATGACGGAGGGACGGTTGCGATCACGTTTGATCAGCGTCGTCAACTGCGCCAGCCCCTCATCGGTAGATTCAAACCAGCGTGTCTCGTCCATCACCAGCATTCCCAGCGTATCAAATGCATCCATCAGGGCATCTGCCTGCGGATAATGGCTGGTTCTGTAGGCGTTGGCGCCCATTTCCTTCATCATATGTACTTTTTCCCGGTGGATGTTATCGGGCACCGCCTTACCGGTCAAGCCACAATCGGCGTGTCCGCAAACGCCCTGAAGCACCACATGCTTCCCGTTCAGGAAGAGCCCATGGTCGGGATCACAGACCACCGAACGGAAACCGAAATGCACCGTATCCGCATCCGTTTCATGCTCTTCGACTCCCTCGGAAAGGAAAACTTGTGTATCACAGTAGTAGAGATACGGGTCATCGAGATTCCAGAGATGCGGCTCCGCCACGATGGCGGATGCCTGCGCCGTAGCGGTGGCGTAATCAGCCACCACGGCTTGCATCTCCACTTTCGAAACCTGTTTGCCGGCAGAGTCCCGAATGGTCGAAACCATGCGGACGTTTGCCTTTTCTTTGCGGTCATTGCGCACGGTGTTTTCTACGGTCACCTTCCAGGTGCCGTCGCTCTGCTTTTCGGGCAGAACGTACGTGCCGTACAGATCCAGTGCCACGGCATCGGTCTTACAAAGGAAAACATGGCGATATATACCGCCCCCTTCGTACCACCAACTCTCGTGTTCTTCGGTATTCACATAGACCGCAAGTACATTTTCTTCGCCATACTTTGCCACATCGGTGATATCC
>CAKSLR010000087.1 GCA_934467435.1 uncultured Eubacteriales bacterium
CTCTCGGGATCGGTGATCTTCATCTCTTCCACCTTTTCGGCTTGCAGAAACACCTCCGCACCGAGCGAATCCTCCTGCCCGTTCTTATCACGGATGCCGAAAACCACCACTTCCGCCACATACGGAATTTTGCCGAGGTAACCCTCGATTTCCTCGGGGAATACGTTCTTGCCGTTGCTCAGCACAATCAGGTTCTTTTTGCGCCCGGTAATCATAAGTTGCCCTGCTTTGTTGAACTTGCCGTAGTCGCCGGTGTGGAACCAACCGTCCGCCTCCAGCACTTCTGCCGTCTGTTCCGGGCGCTTATAATAGCCTTTCATCACGACATCGCCACGCACACAAATTTCCCCGTCGCCGTCCTCGCTGACGTCGTCCAGCCGGATTTCGCAGCAGGGGAGGGGGTAACCGACCGAGGTGCAGTCGTTATCTTCCCAACGGTTGACGCTGACCAGCGGCGAACACTCGGTGATGCCGTAGCCGTTGAACACGTCAATGCCGATGGAACTGAAGAAGGCGCCGAGTTCGGGGCGAATGGGGGCGCCGCCGCAGATAATCATATTCAGGTTGCCGCCGAAGGAGTCAAGAATCTTGCCGAAGAGCTTTTTGCGGCGGTCAATGCCGATTTTGCGCAGGGCGTTGGAAGATTTTATGAGGGCAGAAAACGCCAGCCCCTTGCCTTCCTTTTCCACAGTCGCCCAGATCTTTTTATAGAATGCCTCAAGAAACGCGGGCACAAGCTGGATATAGTCCGGCTTGTAGAGCTGCAGGTTGCGGCTGACGACCCGCAGGTTCTCATTGATACAGAGCGTGGAATGATAGTGAATGGCAACCAGAAGACCGGGAATGGCTTCATAGGTGTGGTGGTACGGCAGTACCGAAAGACCGACTCTGCCCGGCGTGCAGACCTGCAGCCCGTAATACACGCTGCTGCACAGATTGTGCTCGGTCAGCATAACCCCCTTCGCCATACCCGTGGTGCCGGAGGTATAAACCAGCATGGCAAGATCCTCTTCCGGGCGGCTCTCTTCTTCAAAGGCGTGTGAGCCGGCTTCCCGCAGGGAATACCCGTGGGCAAGCAGTTCTTCGTAGGAGAGGAAACGGTCGCCGTCGCCCTCACAGCCGATACCGATAAAATACCGGATGCTGCCGAATTCGGCAAGACGGTCGCGTAAAAGTGCCTCATGCTTTTTGGTATAGAAAAGCACGGTGCTGTCGCTGTCAAACAGCACGGTCATAAAGTCCGCGTCCGGCAGTTCCTTGTCAATCGGCACATAAACGCCGGCACTCTGCAAAACGGTCAGATAAACGGTAATCCACGCATAACTGTTTTCGCCGCACATGGCAATGTGCTCATGGCTGACGCCCAGCCCTGCCAGCGCCTCTCCCAGCGCCAGGGTGTCTTCCCGGAACTCGCGGAATGTCACTTCACGAATGGCATCACCGTCGCGGTACTTATAAGCAACCTGATCCCCTGCCTCTTTCACGGCGTTGGCAAGCATCCATTTGATGGACTTCACGGGGAGAATATCGGGATTTCCGATCGGTTTTTCCATAAGTGTACCTCCATTTTTGCTTTATCATGATTTTATGAACGGTTTTCAAAACTTATCAAATCTAGTTTTCAATACTAGTATAGCAAATTTATTTTATTTTGTCAAGGGGAATTTGAAAAAAAGCAGGAAAGGCTTGCAATATCGGGGGAAAAATAGTATAATGAGGGAGTGAATTCAAGAATGTGAAAAGGCAAACGGAGGGTGATATGTTGCGCAAAAACGATCTCTGCCGTGTGGAGATCACGGAACTGAATAACCTCGGCTTCGGCGTTGGGCGGGTAGACGGCATGGTGATGTTCGTTTCGCACGCAGTGGACGGCGATGTGGTTGAGGCGCGGGTGGTGCGCGTGGCGGCTGGATATGCGGTCGGGCGTACCGAACGGATTCTTTCCCCTTCTATCCACCGTGTACCCTCTCCCTGTGCCGCCAAAGGATGTGGCGGCTGTGCTTATCTGACCGTTTCTGCGGCGCACGAGGCAGAGATCAAACGCGAGAGCGTTGCCGCCGCGTTTGCGCGGGCAGGGGTATCCATCCGGGTGAATCCGCTGGTTACGACCGGGGAACGCTACCATTATCGCAACAAGGCACAGTACCCTGTGGCGGCAAAAAAGGACGGCGGCGTTGCCATCGGTTTTTTTGCCCCCAAAAGCCACCGGGTGGTAGAGGCAGAGGATTGCCTGCTCGGCGACCCCGCGTTTTCGCCGATTCTCCGTTGCCTGCACGAATGGATTGACCGCTATCACATTCCCCCGTATCGGGAAGAGGACGGCAGCGGGCTGCTGCGCCATATTTACCTGCGTGCGGGAAAGGCGACGGGGGAAATTCTTTTGGTTTTGGTGGTCAACGGTGCGTACCTGCCGCGGGAAGAGGAACTGGTGGCGGAGTTGCGCGAAAGATTTCCTGCCATTGTGGGGATCCTGCTCAATCGGAATGAGGCGGATACCAATGTCATTTGTGGGGAAGAGTACCGTACGCTTTGGGGAAAGCCATATCTGAGAGACGTTTTGTGCGGGGTGACGCTGCATCTTTCTCCTGCCTCGTTTTATCAGGTGAATCATGATGCGGCAGAACTCCTATACCGTCGGGCGCGGGAACTTGCTGCTCTGCGTGGGGATGAGCTGTTGCTTGACCTTTTCTGTGGGGTAGGGAGCATCGGGCTCTCCATGGCAGACGGAGTGCGGGAAGTGATCGGCGTGGAGATCGTGGAAAGCGCGGTGCGCTGCGCGGCGGAAAATGCCGCACAAAACGGCATCCGCAACGCCTCCTTTTACTGCGGGGATGCCACGGAAACCGAGGGGTTGCTTGCCGCGGCGGAACGGGAACGGGGCGCGCGCATTCTGCCGGATGTGGTGATTCTTGACCCGCCCCGCCGCGGCTGTGACGCGGCACTGCTTTCGTACCTTGCCCGCCTTGCCCCCTCCCGCGTCATCTATATTTCCTGTAACCCCGAAACGCTTGCACGGGACATGAAGATTCTTGCCCCCCTCGGCTATACCGCGGAGGAAGTCACCCCCTTTGATCTCTTCCCCTGTACGGGGCATGTGGAAGCGTTGGTGTGCCTGCGGCGGAGGGCAGACCAGGAGAAGATAAGTTAATGCAGGATGGTGTTCTGCGCATTCTGCTGCCACGGGCAGAGGGGGCGGATCTTTCCCCCTATGCCGCGGCGCTTACGGCGGCGGGTGCAGCATGGGCTTGTGAGACCGATGACCCGCTGACCTTTGACGGACTGCTGCTGACGCCCGCTGCGGACGAGCAAACGGCAAAAATGTTGGGAATGCGGTTTGCCGACCATGCCCTGCCGATTTTCGCGCTCGGCTGTGCGGCGCTTTGGCTGAATGAAATTTTCGGCGGCAGGCGCGGGGATGGCAAGCCGGGTGTGATCGGGCGTCATACGCTGCACACGAGAGCGGACAGTTTGTTTTACGATTTGTACGACACGGAGTTTACGTCCCCTTTCGCCACCCGCCCCGGCATTGCTGCCTGCGGGTGGGGGATATGCCCCGCAGCATGGGGAGAGGACGGCGTGACAGAGGGGTTTGTGCATACCGCACTCCCCGTGTTCGGTGCGCTTTTTGCCCTGCCTTTGCAGGGGGAAGGGGGATATGCACCGGGGCTGCCGCTTTACCGTTATTTTCTTTGTCTGTGCCGCGAAAAAAGCGGGCGGATGTACCCCGCTTACCGCCGCGACCCGGATGTTCGGTTTGCCCTGGGGATGTTAGACGAGGAGGATGTATGAAGTCTTTGCGGGAGTTATATCGGATCGGGATCGGTCCGTCCAGTTCGCACACCATGGCGCCCGAACAGGCGGCGCGCCGCATCCGGGCGATGTACCCCGATGCCCGCTACCGTGTCACGCTTTACGGTTCGCTTGCCCTGACCGGGCACGGCCACGGAACCGACGCAGTGCTGCGGCGGGTGCTGGGGGAGGGGAGCGAGATTGTTTTTGACCGGGAGACAACCGATCTGCCGCACCCCAACACGATGGATTTTACCGTGTATCCTGTCGGCGGTGCGCCCGTGGTACGACGGGTTTACAGCGTCGGCGGCGGCGCAATCCGCTTTGAAGGGGAGGCGGCGTACGATCCGCCCGAGGTATATGCCGAGGGGAGTTTCGGGGAGATCCGCGCCTTTTGCGAAGAAAAAAACATCCGCCTGCCCGATTATGTCGGGATACAGGAACCAGAGGTCTTTTCCTATCTGCACATGGTGTGGGAACAGATGAAGGAAACCGTTGCGGCGGGGCTGGCGGCGGAGGGAATTCTGCCGGGCGGATTGAATGTGCAGCGCAAGGCAAAACTGCTGTTTTGCGAGAACCGTGCGGACGAAGCGCCTGAAACGCGCGAAAACCGGTTGGTTTGTGCCTATGCCTTTGCTGCGGCGGAACAAAACGCCGCCGGCGGAACGGTGGTGACCGCCCCGACCTGCGGGGCAAGTGGCGTTCTGCCGGCGGTGCTGTGTTATATGCAGAAAAAACACGGGTTTTCGGACGATGCCATCGTGCGGGCGCTGGCAACGGCAGGCGTGGTGGGCAATCTGATCAAGACCAATGCCTCCATCAGCGGGGCGGAGTGCGGTTGCCAGGCGGAAATCGGCTCTGCCTGCTCCATGGCGGCGGCGGGGCTTTGCGAGTTGTTTTCCATGCGGCTGTGTGAGATTGAGTATGCCGCCGAGGTTGCAATGGAACATCATCTCGGGCTGACCTGTGACCCGGTATGGGGGCTGGTGCAGATTCCCTGCATCGAGCGGAACGCCGTTGCCGCCATGCGGGCGATTCAGGCGTATTCACTTGCCGGATTCTTATCGGATACGCGGCGTGTTTCGCTTGACACGGTGATCCGCACCATGTACGAGACCGGGCGCGATCTTTCCCGCTCCTACCGGGAAACCGGCGAGGGCGGGCTTGCCAAACTGTATGAAAATCGCCCGCCGGTCGGGGAAGGGGCGAGCGGGGAGAGGAGTTATTGATGGAGTGGATATCGCAATGCCTGTGGGTCTTTTTGCTCTCTATGACCCCGGTGCTGGAACTTCGTGCCGCCATTCCGCTCGGGGCGGGGTTGGGGCTGCCGCTTTGGCTGAATTATACCGTTTGCGTGCTCGGCAATTTTTTGCCGGTGCCGTTCATTTTGCTGTTTATCCGCCGCATTCTTGCCTGGATGAAAAGCACAAAGCACCTGTCGCGGCTGGCGCTGTGGCTGGAGGAAAAGGCGCAGCGCGGCGGAGAAAAGGTCATGCGTTACGCCTCGGTAGGGCTGGTGCTGTTCGTTGCCGTTCCGCTCCCCGGCACGGGGGCGTGGACGGGCGCATTGGTGGCGGCGCTTCTCGATATGCGGATGAAGTACGCGCTGCCCGCCATCTTTGCGGGGGTGGCGATTGCCGGCTGTATGATGTCGCTCGCATCCTATGGCGTGGTCAATCTCTTCCGCGTAT
>CAKSLR010000088.1 GCA_934467435.1 uncultured Eubacteriales bacterium
AAAACCATTTCCGCGCCGGCACCTCCGCACCTCAAAAATCCCCGCCCCCGCTTTTGCGGAGCGGGGATTTTTGAGGTTGACGAAAAATGCACATTTTTTGCGGGAAAGTACCGATATTTTTTCTTTCGTTTGTGCTATGATGGAGAAAAAACAAAAAGAGGGTTCCCATGCAACACGTCACACCGACCGTTACCCGCCCGGAAACAAGGCGACGCACCGGCGGGCGGAGCCGCGCGGAAGAGGAGCCACACGCCTTTTGCGGCAATGCCCCTCCGGATGGCGGCTCAGAACCAGCGATCGGCAGCGCCCGAGCGGCGCAGTGCCTCCGTGAGCGGAATGACCAGCACCGCGACCAGCACCGCCGTCACCACCCCGGTAAACAGCCGGGCAAAAAAGCTGCCGAACACATAGGCAAACGTATAGTAGTCGAAGATCACGCTGTCAAGCCAAATCATGCCCGTATTGACCAGCGTGGTGACAATCGCCGCGCCGATGCAGACAAGAAGCAGCGCCACGGGGCGCCCCTCCGCTCGGCGGGGCGTTTTTTTTGCCCACGCTACAAAAGCACCGATGAGCAGCACCCGCACAACCGGGGGCAGCACCCAAAGCGGCGTGGTGGGCGTGAGCCCGTAACCGAGCAGTTGATTGAGAAATTCCCCGACACCGGCGGCAAGCGCCGCGGGAAAGGGACCGAACAGAACGGCGGCAAGGACGGTTGGCAGTGAGGAAAGGGTAAAACGAAGATTGCCGATCTTAATGGCAAGAAAGTGCGCCAGAACAAAATACATGGCGCTGAGCATACAAAGGGTCACCAGGCGATATGTTTTTTTTCGTTCCATCAAAAAAACCTCCCGTATCACAGTTCTCTCGTTCTGTAAGCCGGAAGGCGCACGCCTGCAGGCAGACAGCGGGATGCGAGGGTTGCACCGCAACGCGGCGGGGGATTTTCCCCCGCCGCGTTTTCGTCCCGCAGGCAACTCCCCGTCCCGCAGGCACTTCACGCGCAACACTCTACTCTGTTCTACATTTTTATTTTCTTCATTGTAACACAAACCGCGCGGGAATACAAGACCCCCGCGCGGAAAAATATCAAAGATCAAAATACCGCTTTGCGTTTTCGTAGGCAATGCCGCGCACCATGACGCCGAGCGCCGCCTCATCCATCGGGTATTCGCCATCCTCTACCCACTTGCCGAGCAGATTGCAGAGAATCCGGCGGAAATACTCGTGCCGCGGGTAAGAAACCAGGCTGCGCGAGTCGGTCAGCATGCCGATAAAGCCGGAGAGCATACCGAGGTTACCGAGGGCACGGAGCTGCGCCTCCATCCCGTCGCGGTTATCGTTGAACCACCAGCCCGCGCCGAACTGCATGGCAAACGGACGGGGGGCGCTCTGGAAGTTGCCGATCATGGTACCGAGGACGTAATTATCCTTCGGGTTGAGGTTGTAGAGGATGGTTTTCGGCAGCACGCCTTCGCTGTTCATTTTGTCCAGCAGGCGGGAAATGCCCTCGGCAATCCGGAAGTCGTTGATCGAGTCAAAGCCGGTATCGGGTCCGATGGCGGAAAGCATTTTGCGGTTATTGTTCCGCATGGCACCGATGTGCAGCTGCATTGCCATGTGGTGCTTTTCGTATTCCCCGGCAAGGAAAAGGAGAAGCGCGGTGCGGTAAGCATCCGCCTCTGCCGTGCTCGGCGTTTCCCCGTGCATCGCGCGCGCGAACGCCACATGCGGATCGCCCTCAACATACGCCACACGCTCCAGCGAATGGTCGGAGAGGCGGCAGCCGTTCTCGGCAAAGAAACGCACGCGGGACGAGAGCCACGCCAGCAGTTCTTCATACGTGGAAACGCCGGCGGAGCGCAGGTACAGGGCAAAACTGTCCTTCTCTACCGCCAGCGCCTTATCGGGACGGAAGGTCGGCAGCACGCGCACCCCGTACCCTTCCTCCCGCAACTGGGAATGGAAAGAAAGCGCGTCAATCGGATCATCGGTCGTGCAGACCACCTCGACCCCCGAGCGGAGAATCAGGTTCCGCGCCGAATAGGCGGAGTCGGCAAGCCGCTCGTTGCAGGCGGCGTAAATGCGGGCGGCGCTCTCCCGCGTCAGCGGTTCCTCCACATCAAAATAGCGCTTCAGTTCCAGGGCGGTGAAGGCGTACAGCGGGTTGCCGATCAGCCCCGGCATAATGGAGGCATACGCCTCGAATTTGGCAAAATCGTCACCCGTGCCGGTAATCAGTTCCTCCGGAATGCCGGCGGTGCGCATCTGCCGCCATTTGTAGTGATCGCCGCCGAGAAAGAGTTCGGTGGCGTTTTTGAAACGGTAATCCTTTGCAATCATCTCGGGTACAAGATGGCAGTGATAGTCAATGATCGGCTGCCCCTCGGCATACGTATGGTACAAATGCCGTGCCGTTTCGTTCTGCAGCATAAAATCCTTCTGAATGATACCCATGGTTTTTCTCCCGTTCTGTTTTCGGGCGCAGAAAAAGCGCGCCGCTTTTTTTCATTGTACCACAAAAAGCGGCGCGCTTACCATAGCATTTTATACTTTTTCTATTTTGATGGAATTTGCAAACTCAGGCAAGCTGCGCGCGCAAAAACCGCACCGCCCCCGTAATGTCCGCAAGGGGTTGCTCACCCGCCTCCCGCTCAATGGTCAGGAACCCGTCATACCCCACTTCCCGCAGGGCGGCAATGTATCCTTTCCAGTCCACATCCCCTTCCCCGATCGGAAGTTCGACAAAGCCGCGGCAGGCGTTGAGCGCCTCGACCCCGCCGACAGCGAAAGCGTGATACACTTCCTCCGGCGTCATGGTGCTGTCCAGTTTCCGCCCGTCTTTGGCATGGGTGTGGACAATGTATTTGCCAAGCAGCCGCACCGCCGCCGCGGCATCCTGCCCCGTAACCATGGTAAAGTTGGCGGGATCCAGGTTCACGCCGACACCCCCTTCGGTATCCTCTAAGAACGCAAGCAGCGTGCTTGCCATCTCGGGTCCGGTTTCGATTGCCATGGTCACACCGTGGGCTTTCGCATACTTGCCGCACGCGGTCAGCGCCCGCAGCATAACCGCATAGCGCGGGTTGCTCTTGTCGGCGGGAATGACGCCGATGTGCGTGGTCACCACGTGACAGTCAAACTTCACCGCCAGGTCGATGATGCGGCAGGTCGCCTCAATGCGCGCGGGGTTATCCTCTTCCCGCTCAAAGCCGTAGCCGCCCATATCCCCGCACAACGCGGAAATACAAAGCCCCTTTTCGGCAAGCAGCGCCCGCACCGCGGCGATTTTCTCCTCGCTCAGCACCGCCGGGGAAAATTTTCCCGTCGTTGCATAGATCTGCACGCCCGCCAGCCCGAGTTTTGCCGCCGTGGCGATGGCCTCCTCCACCGGTTGTTTGAGACAATCGGTAATGACACCCAGTTTCATCTTTGTTACCTCCCTTGTATGAGAAAATAATGGATTTTTTTGTTTGCCCCGCTCCGTGGGGCTTTTGCCGTAATGCGCTTTATAACTGCGCGAAAAACTGTGAATGGACGAATAGGAAAGCGCCTCCGCCGTTTCGGTGACCGAATACCCGTCGGCAAGCAGCCGCTCCGCCTCCCGCATCCGGCACTCGGCATAATACGCCCGCAGAGATTTTCCCGTCACGCGCGAGAACACGCGCCCGAGATAGCGGTAATTATAGTGGTACACCCGCGCAAGCGAGGGCAGATCCCGCAGGGTGCGGATATGCTCGGCAATGTAGTTCTGCATATCGTACACGAGCAGCGCCGTATCGGTCAGGCGGGGAAAATAGTGCACCTCCCGGCTCTCGGTATAGCGCCAGATGAGGGCAATCAGCAATTCGGCAATGAGGTAACCCGCCAGCATGGTGGAAAAGGGCGCCCCGCCCTCCAGCACCGAAAACAGGTGAAACAGGTTCTGCGCCTGCCCCGGAAGCGAAACGGCGCGCCCCTCTTCCCCGTGGAACAGGCGGTCCAGTTCTTCAAACAGGTAAGCAAAGGACGAATCGCCCACCGGGCGGTCAAACCCGAGAAACGCCATGCGCATGGGGGAAGCGGCGCTGCTTTCGATGGTATGCCCTTCATGCGGGAGGGAAACCACCGCATCGCCCTCCTTCACGTGGTGGTCGGTCGCGCCGGTGGAAATGACCCCTTCCCCCGCCAAAACATAACTGATCTCATAGCAGAACTGCGTATGCGTATCAATGCCGCCGCGCGGTTTGAACAGAATCTCCCCGTACTGGTAAAGGGCAAGCCCCGCGCAGGGAATGCGTTCTTCCTCGGTGCGGTTGAAATGGTAGGAATAGGTTGCGATCGGGCTCTCCCCCTTCCCCTTTTTTCTGATGATACCACATTTTTTCCGTGCTGTAAAGGGGTTTTGTGAAAAAATGTAACCGTTTTGACCGCAGGCGGGCGCCTTGTGTGTTTCATGTTAAATTTCTTGTGTCATTTTGCTAAAGACAAGAGGCGCGCGCGTGCTATAATAGACATAACCATAAAAAAATCCGGGAAAGGGGTTTTTATCATGAAAAAAACCTGTATTGCCATCATCGGCTGCGGCAGAATCGCCAATAATGCGCACCTGCCCGCCCTCAGCGCCATGGAGAATGTGCGTCTGAAATATGCCTGCGATCTGATTGCCGGAAAAGCAGAGAGCGCCTGCACCAAATTCGGCTGTGAAAATGCCATTACCGACTACCGCGTTGCCCTTGCCGACCCGGAAGTGGAAGTGGTTTACGTGCTGACCCCGAACGCCGCCCACTATGAAATCAGCATGGCGGCGCTGCGTGCCGGCAAGCACGTGTTCTGCGAGAAGCCGATTACCGTCAACTATGCCCTCTCCTGCGAGATGGCAGAGGAAGCGCACCGCGCGGGCAAACTGCTGAATATCGGCGTCTGCAACCGCTACAACCGTTCGGTGGAGATGATTGAAGAACTCTGCCGCAGCGGCGCGCTCGGCGACGTGTATCACGTTTACTGCTCCTTCCGCAGTTACCGCAGCATCCCCGGTCTTGGCGGGGCGTTCACCACGAAGAAGGAGTCGGGCGGCGGCGTGCTGATCGACTGGGGCGTGCACTTCCTTGACCTGATTCTTTACATTCTCGGCGGTGCGAAGCTGGAGACCGTGACCTGCGACACCTACAACAAAATGGCAACCGATATGAAGAGTTACGTTTACCGCAGCATGTGGGCGGAGGACACGAAGGACATCGAGCACGGCGTCAACGACGTGGATGACTTTGTGACCGGCTACATCCGCACGGACAAGGCAAGCATTTCCTTCAACGGTGCCTGGGCGCAGAACATCGGGCAGGATGAAATGTTCATCGACTTCCTCGGCGACAAGGGCGGCGTGCGCCTGCAGTACGGCAAGACCTTCACCATCTGGACGGTGGAGAACGG
>CAKSLR010000089.1 GCA_934467435.1 uncultured Eubacteriales bacterium
CGTAAATTGCAGGAAAAAAAGAGAGCGGCACCGCTTCTGCGGTGCCGCTCTTCTCTAAACGACCCCCGCGCCGCAAGCGCGGGGGCTTTTTTTAGTGTTTGGGGGTGAGTACAGCCATACCACCCATATAAGGTTGCAGGGCAACGGGAACCTTCACCGAGCCGTCTGCCTGCAGATTGTTTTCAAGAAATGCAATCAGCATCCGCGGAGGTGCGACTACGGTATTGTTCAACGTGTGGGCGAGGTACTTGCCATCTTTGCCGTTCACACGAATGCGCAGACGGCGCGCCTGTGCATCGCCGAGGTTCGAACAACTGCCCACCTCGAAATACTTTTTCTGACGGGGCGACCATGCTTCCACATCGCAGGATTTGACCTTCAGATCGGCAAGGTCACCTGAGCAACACTCCAGTGTCCGTACAGGAATATCCATCGAACGGAAGAGGTCAACTGTGTTCTGCCAAAGTCTATCATACCACATTTTGCTTTCTTCGGGGCGGCAGACCACAATCATTTCCTGCTTTTCAAACTGGTGAATCCGATATACCCCGCGCTCTTCAATGCCGTGGGCGCCTTTCTCCTTACGGAAGCAGGGAGAATAACTGGTCAGCGTATAGGGAAGTTTTTCTTCGGGCAGAATCTGATCTATGAACTTGCCGATCATCGAATGCTCGCTCGTGCCGATCAGGTAGAGATCCTCGCCCTCGATCTTATACATCATGGCGTCCATTTCGGCAAAACTCATCACGCCGGTCACCACGTCGGAACGGATCATAAACGGCGGCACACAATAGGTGAAGCCGCGGTTGATCATGAAGTCCCGTGCGTAGGAAATGACGGCGGAATGCAGACGGGCAATGTCGCCCATCAAATAGTAAAAGCCGTTTCCGGCAACCCGGCGGGCGGAATCCAGATCAATGCCGTCAAACCGCTCCATGATGTCGGTGTGGTAGGGAATTTCAAAATCGGGAACGACCGGCTCGCCGAATCGCTCAATTTCCACATTCTGACTATCGTCCTTGCCGATCGGCACCGAAGGATCGATGATGTTCGGAATGGTCATCATAATCTGTTTGATGCGGGCGTCCAGTTCCGGTTCCCTCGCTTCCAGTTCCGCCAGTTTTTCCGCCTGTGCGGAAACCTGCGCTTTGACCTCGTTTGCCTCTTCTTTTTTGCCGCTTGCCATCAGGGTGCCGATTTGCTTGGAGAGTTTGTTGCGGTTGGCGCGCAGGGTATCCGCTTCCTGCGTAATCTTGCGGCGCTCGGCATCCAGCGCGATGACTTCATCCACCAGGGGCAGCTTGCTGTCCTGGAATTTGTTGCGGATGTTCTGCCGCACTACATCCGGGTTTTCTCTTACGAATTTCAAATCCAACATGAAAGATTAGCCTCCGTCTGTTTTTGGTCTTCCGATTATTATTACCCAATATTGTAGCACAAAATATTGCATCTGACAAGGGCAGACCATGAAAAATTTGGACTTTTTTCCTTGCCATCTGAAACTCGTTGAAATAAAATAAAAAAACGTAAAGAAAATTATATAAACCTCTTGACAAATTATAAAAAACGGTGTATAATAGGTTCAGAACAGGGAAAGGAGGCACGGGATGAAAAAAAGTGTTTATTCCCTGATGCTGGATGACGGTGTGGTGGCGGAGATTGACCGCCTTGCCTATGCGCAGAATACCAATCGTTCCAACATGGTGAATCGGATTCTGGCGGAATACGCCTCTTACGTCACGCCGGAGCAGAAAATGCGGGAGGCATTTGATAAGATTGCCGCAATGCTCGACGGGCAGGACAGTTTCCGGCGGATGTTGCCGACATCAGATACCATGCTTTCTTTGCGTTCGGCGTTGATGTATAAATACAACCCAACGGTGCGGTACAGTGTGGAACTTTACCGCGGCGCGCCGAATGGGGAAGTGGGAGAACTACGGGTGACCATGCGGACACAGAATGCCCGCCTGACCGAAGAACTTTGTCGGTTCTTCTCTTTGTGGGCTGCCGCAGAAGGGCACCATCCATCGGTGCCGCCGTCTTTCTTTGCGGATGGGAAATATACACGCCGCTTGATTTTGCGAAGAAATCATGCAGCAGATTCCGAACCCCTGACACCGGAAACGGTGGGTGAGGTCATCGCCGCTTACATTCGCACCTTCGATCATGCGATGAAAGCCTATTTCCGCCTGGCAGATCAGCCGGATGCGGCGGCGGCAGCGGTATCGGAAATTTACGAAACCTATGATCGGAAAAACGGATTACTGATATAAAGCTATTTTCGTGGTAAAGGGGGAGATTGTATGAATCTTCAGAAAGCAACCCAAAAAAGTGTGGAGGCGCTGCAAAACGCGCAACGGCTGGCAAGTGAATACGGCAACCAGCAACTGGAGGAGGCACATCTCGCGCTGGCACTTCTTTCGGCATCCGACGGTCTGATTCCCGGACTTTTTGAAAAGATGGGGATATCCGTGGATGCGGCAAAGAACGCCCTGCGTGCGGCGGTGGAAAAATATCCGAAAGTAAGCGGTGGCGGCAGAGAAGCCGACAAGGTTTACGTGTCGGGAGATCTTGACCGTGCGCTGAATACCGCGGAAGAAGAAGCCGGCAAGATGGGGGATGATTATACCTCGGTCGAGCATCTCTTCCTCGGGTTGCTTTTGCGACCGGATGAAGCCATGCGCCGTTTCTTCTCGGAACAGGGTGTGAACAAGGACGACTTTCTGCGGGTTCTGCGCGAGGTGCGCGGCAACCGTCGTGTGGACAGTGATACTCCGGAGGACACGTATGATGTTCTGAAAAAATACGGGCAGGATCTGTGCGAGCGTGCCCGCGCCCAGAAACTGGACCCTGTAATCGGGCGGGACGAGGAAATCCGGAACGTTATCCGCATTCTGTCCCGTAAGACCAAAAACAACCCTTGCCTGATCGGCGAGCCCGGTGTCGGTAAAACGGCAATTGCCGAAGGACTTGCCCAGCGTATTGTCAAGGGAGATGTGCCGGATAACCTGAAAGATCGCACCATCTTTTCGCTGGATATGGGGGCGCTGATTGCCGGTGCGAAATTCCGTGGGGAGTTTGAGGAACGGTTGAAGGCAGTGCTTTCCGAGGTGCAGAAGAGTGAAGGGAAGATCATTCTTTTCATCGATGAGTTGCACACCGTTGTGGGTGCCGGCAAGACCGATGGCGCAATGGATGCGGGTAACCTGTTGAAGCCGCTGCTGGCGCGCGGCGAGTTGCACTGTATCGGCGCAACTACGCTGAATGAGTACCGGAAGTATATTGAAAAAGATGCGGCGCTGGAGCGTCGGTTCCAGCCGGTCATGGTGCCGGAACCAACGGTGGAAGATACGATTTCCATCCTGCGTGGGCTGGAAAAACGGTATGAGGTCTATCACGGGGTGAAAATTCACGATAGTGCCCTGATTGCCGCCGCTACGCTTTCCAATCGGTATATTACCGATCGGTTCCTGCCCGATAAGGCAATCGACTTGGTTGATGAAGCCTGCGCGCTCATCAAAACCGAAATGAATTCCATGCCGACCGAACTCGATGAAATTTCCCGTAAAATCATGCAGGAAGAGATCGCGGAGGCAGCGCTGAAAAAAGAAACCGATCAACTCTCGGTAGAACATTTGCATGAGGTGCAGAAGGAACTTGCCGATCTGCGTGCCCGCTTTGATGAGATGAAAGCCAAGTGGGAGAGCGAAAAGCAGGCAATCGGAAAAGTGCAGAAAATCCGTGAGGAAATCGAGGATGTGAATGCGCAGATTGAACGTGCACAGGAATCGTATGATCTCAGCCGTGCGGCGGAACTGAAGTACGGGAAACTGCCCGCTCTGCAGAAAGAACTTGCCGAAGAAGAGGAGAAAGAGAAGAATAAAGCCGGGCAGAATACACTTCTGCGGGATCAGGTGACGGAAGAAGAGATTGCCCGCATCGTAGCCCGCTGGACGGGTATTCCCGTTGCCAAACTGATGGAGGGCGAACGGAATAAACTGTTGCGCCTGGATGAAATTCTGCACCGCCGTGTGGTGGGGCAGGATGAGGCGGTCAGCCGCGTGGCGGATGCCATTCTCCGTTCGCGTGCGGGGATTCGCGACCCGCGGCGCCCGATCGGTTCGTTCCTGTTCCTCGGACCGACCGGCGTCGGTAAGACCGAGCTGGCAAAAGCGCTGGCAGAGGCGCTCTTTGATGATGAGCACAATCTGGTGCGCATTGATATGAGCGAGTATATGGAAAAATACTCGGTCTCCCGCCTGATCGGTGCGCCTCCCGGATACGTCGGTTACGATGAAGGCGGGCAACTGACAGAGGCGGTGCGCCGTCACCCCTATTCCGTTGTGCTGTTCGATGAAGTCGAAAAGGCACACCCCGATGTGTTTAACGTCCTGTTGCAGGTGCTTGATGACGGCAGAATTACCGACAGCCAGGGCAGAACCGTGGACTTCAAGAACACCATCCTGATTCTGACGTCGAACCTCGGTTCGGATATTATCCTGGAGAACATCGACGGAAGCGGCGAGATCCGGGAAGAGGGCAAAGCCCAGGTCGATGCGTTGCTCAAACGCAGTTTCCGGCCGGAATTTCTCAACCGGTTGGATGAGATTGTCTTCTATAAACCGCTGACGAAAGATAACATGGAGAAGATCGTGGATCTGCTCATTGCCGACCTTTCGCATCGGATGGAAGACAAGCGGCTGCACGTTACGGTGACGCCTGCGGCGAAGGAAGAGATCATCCGTGCCGCGTACGACCCGATTTACGGTGCAAGACCGCTGAAACGGTATCTGCAATCCAAGGTGGAGACATTGCTTGCCCGCCGCATCATCGAAACCGATGTGGCACCGGACACCACGCTGGTTGTGGATTACGGCGAAAACGGGCTTTATATCCGCTGAAAGAACAAAGCGCCGGGGAATCTCCCCGGCGCTTTTTCTTTTGCAACTTTTTCGGATTCGGTCTTGCAAAGGGGGCGGGAATATGCTATACTACCAACATGAAATGTATTTTTTCGAGGGGAGTTTGGGCATGAAAAAAACAGTGGCGATGATGCTGCTCTGCACTTTGGTTTTTCTGTTTACTGCCGCCTGCACGTCGCCCAAGGAGCCGCCCGTGCCGGAGGAAACCTGTACGGTTACGTTTCGGTACCCATCGCTTTATGAGGACACGTTTTGTGAATATGTCAAAACCGTGCCGAAAGGGGCGTTTGTGCGGGGCGACCTGCTGCCGGGGAACCATATTTACGAATTTGAGGGCTGGTATTACAACGGAAAGCACTGGAATTTCCGGCACAATCCCGTGACCGGCAATATGACGCTTGAGGCGCGCT
>CAKSLR010000090.1 GCA_934467435.1 uncultured Eubacteriales bacterium
GCCTTTCGGTCATCATTACCAACGTTTCGGATGTGGTGGTGGCATTCATCCTCGCGGTTTATTTTCTGATTGCACGTGACCGGATCCGCGCCGTCACGCGGAAACTTGCCGTTGCGGTGTTTCCCGGTCGGTTCCTGGTACGCATGGCGCGTTTTTTCCAGCGTTTTTATACCAACATCATGGAGTTTATCTCCGCGCGGCTCGTCTGTTCGCTGGCGCTGGGGGTGCTTTGTTACCTGCTTACCTGGGCGCTGAACGTTCCCTTCTTCCCCATTATCTCGCTGATCGCGCTTTTTCTCAATATTCTTCCGGTCATCGGTCCTGTCATTGCCGCATTGCTATGCACGCTCATCGTCTTTGTGGTGCAACCGGAGGTAACCTGGCTCTTTCTTCTGATTTTCCTGGTTCTGAACCTGGTAGAGCAGTATCTGATTGAGCGCAGCCTTCTCAGTAAACGGCTTCGTCCGAACGCGGCAGTGGGGCTGATTATGGTGCTGCTGGCATATTATTTTACCGGTTTTCTCGGCGCAGTACTTGCGATTCCCGTTTTCTCTACGCTTGTCGTCGAGGTACGGTATTGGCTGAACCGTCGGCTCCGCAAAAAAGGGCTGCCGACCGTGGTGGAAGCGTATGTCGCCGACGCGCCCCTGCCCGGGGATGCCGCCGTTGCCACCGCGCCGGCAGACGAAGAGGAGGACGAAAAGGAAGAGGACATGCTCCCGGCAAAAATCCGCCGGCGGGTTCATGCCATCGCCCATTTCTCGAAAAAGTGGATTCGCGTGGTCCGCCGGACGTTGCGACACCTTTTCCGCGCAGTGCAGCGCTTCTTTCCGCGTGCAGGGCATGCCATTGCCACAGGTTGCCGCCGCGCACTTGCATGGGTGCGCCGTGTTTTCTCACGCTTTGCCGCCTGGTTGCGGAATCTGTTTGCCGAGATTCGCACTTTTTTTCAAAAAAAGGCTTGACAGACATTGTTTTTTATGGTAAAATAGATTGCTAGTGTGGGCAGTGTTTTTCACGCCCCACTCCTTGCCGCCGTCTGGCGGCCAAAAGTCCATAAGGAGGTGTAAGAGAATGGAGAAGGTCATTGGTTCTTACGAGACTTTGTTCGTCATTAAGCCCGATCTCGGTGACGAGGTTACCGCGGCTGTTGTGAACAAGTTCACCACGCTGATCACGGACAACGGCGGTACCGTTGAAAGTGTGAACACGTGGGGCAAGCGCAGACTGGCTTACCCGATCGACAAGTTCGTGGAAGGCTACTATGTACTTGTGTACTTCAAGAGCGAATCTGCCCTGCCCCTTGAGCTCAACCGCGTGTTCGGTATCACGGACGATATTCTGCGTTATCTGGTTGTTCGCTCGAACGGTGTGGCTCCCGCTGCCGAAAAAGCAGCGCCGGCGGTCGCGGCAGAAACCGAAGAAACTCCCGCCGTTGCGGCTGAGTAATTTCGATTGAGGAGGCGGAAAACGTGGCAAGTTTTAACAAAGTGATTCTGGTCGGCAATCTGACGGCTGACCCCGAACTGAAGCAAACTACTTCGGGTGTTTCCGTCTGCCGTTTTTCCATTGCGGTGCAACGTCGTTTCGGCCGCAATGAACAGGGGCAATCTCAGGCAGATTTCTTCAATGTCGTCGCTTGGCGGCAGTCTGCCGAGTTTGTGTCCCGTTACTTCAAAAAAGGACGTCCGATTTTGGTTTGCGGTCAGATTCAGAACGATAACTGGACAGACCAACAGGGTGTTAAGCACTATTCTACCTCGATTGTAGCAGATGAGGTTTCGTTTGTGGATTCCAACCGGGATAATAATGGCGGCAACGCTGCAGGGGGCAATGCTCCGGCAGGCGGCAATCAGTACACCCCGGATTCCTACGGCACCCCGACCTACAACAGCGGTGAAGGTTCCAATTTTGAAGAAATGACAAGTGACGAAAATCTGCCCTTCTGAGCGGTTTTCGTGATTGACTTCCCTGCCCCATACCAGGCTCTCGGTCGGGCAAGGGGTTTGATTCTGAGAGTCAGAAAGGTTTGGTCTTTTCATGGAGAGAACCAACAATAGCGATAATCCCCGTCCTTTCCGCCCGATGCACAGAAAGAAGAAAGTCTGCATCTTCTGCGCGGACAAGGTTGACGGTGTGGACTACAAGGATGTTGCCAAACTGAGAAAGTTTATTTCTGAGCGCGCCAAGATTCTGCCCCGCCGTGTATCCGGCACTTGCGCAAAGCATCAGCGCGATTTGAACACCGCTATTAAGCGCGCCCGTCAGGTTGCCCTGCTTCCTTACGTAAGCGATTGATCTACCAATTGAATGAGAAAGCCCCCCCGAAATCGGGGGGCTTTCATTTTTCGGCACAACACGAAAGAAAAAACTGCCCCGCAGATTGCGGGGCAGCCGTTCTATTGGGGAAACTTATTTGGTCTTGATGGAATTCTCGTAGGACTCGATCATCTTCTTGACCATCTGACCGCCGACAGAACCAGCCTGACGGGAGGTGAGATCGCCGTTATAACCGTTCGAAAGATTTACGCCGACTTCGCTTGCCGCCTCCATCTTGAACTGATCAAGGGCAGCCTTTGCTTCGGGAACCACAACTTTATTTCTAGACATTTTCTGAATCTCCTGTTTCACCGTTTCATCGATTTTGATCTATTTTCATTGAGTCCGCTATCGCGTCCTCTGGTTCTATTGTGAGTCGATTCGGGCGGATTATGAACGGTAATTTTTTCATGAAATTAAGACGGGGGATTCCCTGCGCACCCGTGCGGCTTTTTTCCTTTTCCGCATTGGGGATGAAGAGCGGTTTGCAGAATCAGGCTTCGGCTTTTTTCAGGCTGCCACTGCGACACAAAACCAAAAAACAGAGGAGATGCATTTCTGCATCTCCTCTGTTTTTTCTGATTTGCGTATCCGCTTAGCGGATTTCCACAGTAATGCGCTTGCCGCTGCTTGCGGCAGCCGCCTTCATCAGCGAACGAATCGCCTTTGCGATTTTACCGTGCCGTCCAATCACCATACCCATGTCATCGGGTGCCACAGAGAGCGTCAGCTCAATGTTGTTCCCTTCCACGTTTTCGGTAACCGTAACGCTATCCGGAGTATCGACGATTGCGCGCGCGATGTCAGCAAGAATCTGTTTGTAGTCCATATCGGTTCCCTTTCTGACGCGGCGCGTCCGGAATTATTTCAGAATTTCGGACTTCTTCAGAAGAGCCCGAACGGTCTCGGTCGGCTGTGCGCCGTTCTGCAGCCAAGCCGTTGCCTTTTCAGCGTCAATCTTGATTTCCGCCGGCTCGGTCAGGGGGTTGTAGTAACCGATCTCCTCAATGAATCTACCGTTGCGGGGGTATCTGCCGTCTGCCACCACCACACGATAAAAGGGCGCCTTCTTTGCGCCGATGCGCTTCAGTCTGATTTTAACCATTTGCCTGTTCCTCCAAAAAATGTGATAAAGTAATTTATAAAAATCCGATTAAAACGGGATTTTCATTTTTCCCATACCGCGCATGCCGCGCTTCTCCATGCCGGAGAACTGTTTCATCATCTTCTTTGTCTGCTCAAACTGCTTCAGGAGACGATTGACATCCTCCACGCTCGTGCCCGAACCGGCGGCAATGCGCCGACGGCGGGAACCATTCAGAATATCGGGGTTCGCCCGTTCCCGCGGGGTCATGGAAAGGATGATCGCCTCGGTTCTTGCCACCTGCTTTTCATCGACGTTGACATCCTTCAGCGCGCCGGGCTTCATACCGGGCATCATGGAAAGCAGTTGATCGAGGTTGCCCATTTTTTTCAGTTGCTTGAACTGATCGAGAAAATCTTCCAGAGTGAAGGACGACTCGCGGATCTTGCGTTCCAGTTCCGCTGCGTTCTTTTCGTCATACGCCGCCTCCGCCTTCTCGATCAGGGAAAGGATATCGCCCATGCCGAGAATCCGGGATGCAATGCGATCGGGGTGGAAGAGTTCAATGGCATCCAGCTTCTCCCCGGTACCGACCAGTTTGATGGGTTTGCCGGTAATATACCGCACCGACAGCGCAGCGCCGCCGCGGGTATCGCCGTCCATTTTGGTGAGCACCACGCCGGTAATATCCAGAAGGTTATTGAACGATTCCGCCACGTTGACGGCATCCTGCCCGAGCATGGCGTCAATCGTCAGAAGAATTTCGGTGGGGTGCACCGTTTCTTTGATCCGGCGCAACTCCTCCATCAATGCCTCATCGATATGCAACCGCCCGGCGGTATCCAGGATCACGAGATCATAGGCGTTCTTTTTCGCGTGTTCGACGCCGGCGCGGGCGATCTCCACGGGATTCACCTTACCGCCCATCGCAAAGACGGGAACGCCGACCGACTCCCCCACCACCTTGAGCTGCTCAATGGCAGCGGGTCGATAAACATCACACGCTACAAGGAGCGGACGCTTCCCCTTTTTTTTCATCATCCCCGCAATCTTACCGGCATGGGTCGTTTTGCCGGCACCCTGCAACCCCACCATCATATATACCGTAGGGGGGGCCGGTGAGATCTCCAGTTTCGGGCTGTCACCGCCCATCAGGCGGATGAGTTCTTCGTTTACGATCTTGACGATCTGTTGGGCGGGCAGCAGGCTTTCCAGCACCGTTTCGCCAACCGCACGTTCGGTCACATTTTTCACAAAATCGCGCACGACTTTGTAGTTGACGTCCGCTTCCAGCAGTGCGAGTTTGATCTCGCGCATGCCTTCCCGTACATCCGCCTCGGTCAGGCGACCTTTGCTGCGGAATTTTTTGAAGGCATTTGCGAGTTTATCGGTCAAACTTTGGAACAATGACTTATCCTCCGTTCTCTTGCAGTATCAAGGCGGCACATTCCCGCGCAATTTCGACAAGTTCCCTTGCCGCCGGAGTCTCCTCCGCACCAACGGCATCTGCCGCGCCGCGCAACCGTTCCGCTGCGCCACGCAGCCGGCGGAACTGGGCGGAAAGCCCCAGCCGTTCTTCCAAAAAGCGAAGTTCCTCTTCCCCCTTTTTGATCGCGTGGCGGACGCCCTGCCGGGAAATACCCACACTTTCCGCAATTTCGCCGAGGGAAAGATCCTCGCTGTAATACAGACTGAGCAGCGAGCGTGTATGCTCCTGCAACACATCTCCGTAAAAATCCAGCAACACGCCCACGGTCATATCCTTTTCAAACATGGGCGAACCTCCGCTGTAAACCAAAATGCTTTACAAGTATAGCACAAGGCG
>CAKSLR010000091.1 GCA_934467435.1 uncultured Eubacteriales bacterium
AAGTGCAGGCGCGCCGCTTTTCGAGAAAAACGGCGCGCCTGCACAAAGTTAAGGTTGTGCGGTCAGGGGGAGTTCTTCGGTCAGCGTGGCACCCTCGGTCTGCGGGGGAACCTCACGAAAATATCCCTGATCGTGGGAACAGGCGGGGCAGACCCGCGGCGCCTCCCGCGCGATGACCACATACCCGCAATTCAGGCAGATCCAGCGCGTGGTGTCGCGGTCGGAGGAAAACATCTTACCGTCCCGCAATTTGCGCAGATAGGCGCTGTAACGCCGCTCATGATCTTCTTCCACCTCGGCAATCCGGCGAAAAAGTGCGGCAATCGGTAAAAATCCCTCCTCTTCGGCGGTGGCGGCAAAATCCCGGTACATCGAAGTCCATTCCCAATGCTCCCCCTCGGCGGCGCTTTCCAGCATTTTTTCCGTATTACCGTACCCCCCGAGGAAGCGGAACCAGATTTCCGCATGCTCTTTTTCATTATGCGCGGTTTCGTCAAAGACTCTGCCGATTTCCTCATACCCCTCCCGCCGTGCGGCGGCGGCGTACCCCGCGTATTTGACGGCGACCCGGCATTCGGCGGAAAAAGCGTTTCTCAGATTTTCTTCGGTTTTCGTACCGGCAAGCGCCGGCATCTGTGTATGGTTCTGCATACCTTCTCCTTGCTTTCAAAAAAATTACGGATGCTCTACCAGTATGTACCCCCGTCCGGTCGCTTAAACGGCAGAAGAGCACAATTTTGCCGGCAAAGCGGAAAATTTTTCGGGAGTGAATTGACTTTCCGAAGAAAAACCATTATAATGGAAGTACCAAAACAGAGGACGGAGGATCTTTTCCAAAATGACGTATAACATCGGCGTGGACCTTGGCGGCACGAATATCGCCATCGGTCTGGTAAATGACGCTTTTTCCCTTGTGACCAAGAAGAGCACCCCTACCCCAAAGGAACCGGAAAAAATTGTAGAAGCAATTGCCGCCCTGACCGACGAAATCGTGAAGGAAGCGGGCGTCTCCTATGAGGAGATTGCTTCTCTCGGCATTGCATGCCCCGGTATTGTCAACCGTGAAAGCGGTGAGGTGGTATATGCCAACAACATCGCATTCCGTCATTTTCCGATGGGCGAATTGCTGATGAAGAAACTGCCCCTGCATGCGGTGTACCTGGAAAACGACGCTAACGCCGCCGCCCTGGGGGAAGCCAAAGCAGGCGCGGCGCGCGGCGCCAAGAATTCGATTATGGTGACGCTCGGCACCGGCGTGGGCGGTGGCATTATCATTGACGGCAAGGTTTATATGGGTTCCAACTGCGCAGCGGGGGAACTGGGACATATCGTGATTGAAAAGGACGGCTACCCCTGTTCCTGCGGGCGGCGCGGCTGCTGGGAAGCATACAGTTCCGCCACGGGTCTGATCCGCATGACGAAAGAAAAGATGGACGCCTGCCCCGACAGTCTGATGCACAAACTGGCAAAGAACGGCGGCAAAGTGAGTGGCAGAACCGCGTTTGACGCCGACCGCGCGGGCGACAAGGCAGCGGCTGATGTGGTTGCGGAATACGTTTCCTACCTTGCCTGCGGCATTGCCAACCTGATTAACATTTTTCAACCCGAAACCATCGTCATCGGCGGCGGCATCTGCAATGAGCGGGAAAACCTGCTCTCCCGCCTCGAACCGATCGTGCGGAAAGAAGCCTACGGCGGCGGCGTAGTGGCTGCCCCGCAACTGAAAATTGCGGAACTCGGCAACGACGCCGGCATCATTGGCGCGGCATGCCTCGGTCTTTAACCTGGGAAAAAGAAGGCAGGCGACATCGCCTGCCTTCTTTTTTATATCGGCACACGGGCATCCGCCGCTGAGGCAAGGAGAATTTCCCGCTCGCAAAACGGTTCCCGCCGATTGCCGATCAACTGATAGTCTTCATGCCCCTTCCCGGCAAGCAGCACCATATCCCCCGCCCTTGCGTGGTGAACCGCATACCGGATTGCCTCCCGCCGATCGGGAATGGCAACATACTCCCGCCCTGCCGCGTCCAGGACCCGGCAAATCTCCTGCATGGTATGCACCGGGTCCTCATCGCCCGGATTATCGGTGGTTACAATACAGAAATCGGCAAGGCAGGCTGCCTCCCCGAGTTCGGTGCGGCGGGAATACGTGCGCCCGCCGACCGAGCCGAACAGGCAGACCAGCCGCCGCGGTCCATAGGCACGCAGGGCGGTAATGGCGGCACGCAAACTATAGCCGTTGTGCGCGTAGTCAATGATAAAATCCACTCCCGCAAGCGGCGTTTTGACCCGGGCGAACCGCCCCGGCACACGCACATCGGAAAGATACGCCGCCAGGGTACGGAAATTCCTGTCTTCTCCCCCCATGGCAAGCGCGGCACGCGCCCCGCAAAGTGCAAGCATCGCGTTGGATACATTGCACGTGCCGGGCAGCGGCAGGGTAAGCGGAATATCCCGGTCGTCCTCCGCATGCAGGTGAAATGCCGTAAAGAACCCCTCTTCCGTTCGTATCCCACGGATCCGGTCGGCAAAAAGCGTGCCGTCATCCCGCCGGCAGGAAACCGTCAGAACCCGTTCGGCAGAGGCGCCTGCCATCATATAAGGGGTGCTTTCGTCATCGGCGTTTGCCGCCATCACGCGGCAGCCGTAGTCCGAAAACAGCGTGGCTTTGGCGGAACGGTAATGCGCCATATCCGGGTGTTCCCCCTCCCCGATATGATCGGGCGCCAGGTTGGTAAACAGGCAGATGGGGAACGAGAGCCCGAGCACCCGCCCGAGTGAGAGTGCCTGCGAGGAAACCTCCATGACCGCCGTGCGGACATGAGCACGGCGCATATCTGCAAAAATGCGGCGTAATTCCAGAGCAGACGGAGTGGTATTGACCGTTTTTTCAAACACGTTCCCATACATCACCCCACCGGAACCGATATAGCCGCATGCCACGCCGCAGCGGGTGAGCAGGTGGTAAATCATCCACGCCGTGGTGGTCTTACCTTTGGTACCCGTCAGGGCAATCAGCGTCATTTCTTTTTCGGGGAACCCGTAAAACGCGGCAGCCAGCGCTGCCAGGGCGCGGTGGCCGTCCGGCACATAGTCGATACATGCGTCCTGCGGCAGCCCCGGCGGCGGATATTCGCCCAAAAAAGCGCGGCAGCCCCGCTCGTATGCGGCATGGGCGTAGGCATGCCCGTCTTCTTCCGCACCGGGAAGGCATACAAAGAGATCCCCCGGGTGAACGGTGCGGGAATCACAGGAAATGCCGCGGATCTCCTGTTCGATCCCCTCCTCCGGCATTTTGCAGGACGGCAGGTTGGCAAGTAAGTGAAAAAGGCGCATACGCACCATCCTCCTTGATGGATTTGCCGCACAGAAGCAGGGTGCGGCGGGCAAGCAGTTCCACGGGATCGATCACGGGCAGCCACCTGCCGCAAAAGAAAAAGCGCGCCCCGAGGCTCCGGGCGGCGGGCGGAAGAGAAAGCTCGGTACAGCCGAGAAGCAGCCCGTCACACCCCGCCGCCGCAAGTTCGGTTGCCGCCTGCACAAGTGCAGCGGACGAATCATTCCCGGAGGTGCCGCCATTCCCTGACACGCCCGCCCCGCCGTTTTCCTTCAGAATCCGATAGATATAATCGTGCAGCACCGCATGGTCGGCGGGATAACGCACGGTCATTCCCATCCGTGCCGCCGCACGGTCATACAACGCCGCGGCACGGGTTCCCTCGGTGCACAGCACACCAAGGCAACGTAGCCCCGTCTCCCCGGCATACCGCACCGAGAGCGACACCATATCGAGCAACGGAACAGAGACCGCTGCCTGAATTTCCGAAAAGAAGGCGTGGGCGGTATGGCAAAGCAGCACAAGAAAATCCGCCCCACCGGCGGCAAGGTACGCGGCGTCCCGCGCAAGGGACGGCGCGGGGCTTTCTCCGCCGTCCAGCAGCGCACGGCTGCGGTCGGGCGTGGATGCCCGACCGCACAGCAACACATCGGGGTGATCTGCATCCCTTACGGCATCGGTCAGGGCGATGAGGCGGGTGTAAAACCACGCGCCCGCTGCCGGACCGCAACCGCCGAGAATTCCGACCGTCAAGACTTCCCCTCCTTTTCCGCCATGGCGGCAATCATCGCACCGGCGTGAGGTAGGTGCGGAATTTTTCCTTTTCCCGCCTGCGGTGCGCCGTGACATAGAAACGGCGGCAGGGGTTGAGGAAAAGATCGTAGCAATCGTCAAACGGGCAGTCCTCCTCCCCTCTCTCATGCAGCCGGGCGGCAAGGCGCACATCCGCTTCCCGTTCGGCATACCGTTCGATTACCGAAAACGGAACCGTACGGAAAAGCACCTGCCGTGAAAGGATGCGCGGCGGACATGCCTCGCCGTGTATCAGATCGCGCAACAGCCACGCGGCGGGATTTTCTCCGCCGACAAAGAGAAAACCGTTGCTGCGCCCCTGCCGCAGATTGACCTCCAGCGCTACCCACTCCCCGTTCAACGGATCGCGGCGCAGATCAAAATTGGCAAAACCGCGGTAGGAAAACGCCGTCAGCATCGCAACAAGCGCATCACATAACGGCGGCAGCGGCGCGGTCACCAGCGCCGCATAATTTCCCCGCCCGCGGGGTGTATGCTCTTCCAGCAGCACATGGGCACAGGCGAAGAGTTTCGCATTCCCTTTCCGGTCAAAATACAGGGTCAGAACATAACCGTCGCCATCGCTGTTTCCGACCCGCTTCTGCGCCAGCATCGTGCCGGGGTACCCCGATGCTGCCACCGCCCCGAGAACCCCCTCCGCCGCCGTGGTGCTGTTCACCGTATAGACCTTCTCCATTCCGGCAAAGGGGTAGTGCCAGTACACGGTGCTTTCCGCCGGTTTGAGAATATAGGGATAGCCGAGGCGCCTGCCGAGCGCATCCAGTTCTATGCGCGCCGGAACGCCCGACAGCGTGACCGTTTCGGGATGCGGAATTCCGAAGCGGTCACAGGTCTGATAAAATTTCTCTTTATCCGCCAGAACAAGCGCCGTTTCCGGCGGCGCGGACAGGGTATAGAAAGGCGAAAGTTCCTCCCGGTGCCGCATAAGAAACGCGGCATATTCATCGGTGCAGGCA
>CAKSLR010000092.1 GCA_934467435.1 uncultured Eubacteriales bacterium
GGTATAACTGTCTTCTCCCCCCACCTTTCCCATGGTGGGGTTTCCCCGGTTGGTGCAGCGGTAATCCGCCAGCAGGGTGCGGTAACTGGGTTCCAGACTCTCGAAATAGGCGGGAATGGCAGATACGGCATAAATCGAGGTGAGGGATACGCTGGTGCGATCTTCCTCCGATGCATAGGCGCTGACCGTGCCGTTTTGCAGGTCGGGCTGCCAGTCAATGGGAACGTAGAAGTGAAAATCGTGGATTTCGGGGCGGCTGATCTCCTGCATCCCGTTCGGGGCGCCCTCGGTCGTTCCGGTCGGTTTCTTTTTTTCGGATCCTTCGGCATCCTCGGTAAAGAGGAAGTGCTCCGCCACCGCAGCCGGGCTGGCAGAAAGACTCTCGTAATCCTTTTCTTCCGCCAGATAGGTCAGAACAAACAGCCGTCCGCCTTTTTTTGCAATATACTGGGTCACCCCGTAAGAAACTTCATTATAATAGGTACCGCCGAACCGGTAGCGCAGCGCCGTCTCACCGCCGAACAGAACGCCCCCCGCCTCTTCGTCAATGTGCAGGTCGGCAAATTTCAGCGCCCGCTCGGTGCGCGAGGCGTCCCAATATTCGGCGGGTGTCTGGTCGCTTTCCACCACGGCAAAGGTCATGCGTGCGGTGGAATAGGTGGCAATCGTCACGCCGCTGGAATGATCCACCGTCCAGCCGGTAGGGAAAAACAGGTGGTAACCGACGCCGTCTCCCGTGGCGTCCTGCATACCGTTTGGCACACTGACCCCGCCGGCGTCCGGACTCTGGCAGGCAGCCAGCGGCAGCAGGAATAAAAGCGCGAGCAAAAGGGAAGCGCCCCGGCGAAAAAACGTGTGTTTCATGATGATTGCGGTGCGGCAACCGCACCTTCCTTTCTTCTATGTGTCCCGGGAGAGCGCCGCCACCATGCGGCAGAAAGCGTCCCCGCGTTCTTCAAAATTGGCATAGGCATCAAAACTCGTGCAGGCGGGGGAAAGCAAAACCCGGTCACCCGGCATGGCAAGTTCTGCGGCAAGCAGAACCGCCTCGGAGAGCGTTTCTCTTTGATAGCAGGGGAAGTCTGCTCCCCCGAGCACCGCAAAAAGTTTCTCTCTTGTCGCGCCGAACAGAATCGCCGCTTTGACGTGTGAGGAGAGTGCCGCCCGCAGCGGGGCAAACGAAACGCCTTTATCCGCCCCGCCGCAAAGAATAATGGGCTTGCCGCCCAGCGCCGCGAGCGCTGCCGCCGTGCGCGTTGGGGTGGAATCGATCGAACTGTTGTAATAGGTCACGCCGCAAACGCATCCCACACGCTCCAGCCGGTGGCGCACGCCGGAAAATTGCAAGGCAACCCGCCGCATGGCGTCCCGGTCGGCAAGGCAGGGGTAAACCAGCCCGATGGCTGCCATGCAGTTTTCGAGATTATGCACCCCCGGCAGGCGGAGCGTTGATGCGGGGAAAAGCGCCTCTCCGTCATAGGCGAGGTTGCCCTCTTCTACCGTCACCGTGTGACATTCGCCAAAGGCGGAGAGCAGCGCCGCCCGCCCGCGGCGGGAAGAAAAGAGCGTCTTTTCCGCCCGCCCCTTTGCCATGGCGGCAACGGCAGGGGATTCGGCATTCAGAACCGCGTGGGTCGCAGCGCCGAGAATGTTGGCTTTTGCTGCGGTGTATTCCGCCATATCGCGGTGCCAGTTCAGGTGATTTTCGGTCAGGTTGGTCACCACCGCCCGCGCGGGCGCGGGCGGTGCATCCATCAACTGAAAACTGGAAAGTTCCGCTACCACATAATCTTCCGCCCGCATATCGGGTAGAAAAGGGGTCAGCGGCACGCCGATGTTGCCGCCAAGAAACACCCGCCGCCCCGCAATGCCCCCCGCCCGCAGCATTTCGGCGGCAAGGGTCGCGGTGGTGGTTTTGCCGTCACTGCCCGTTACGCCGAGTACGGTCGCCGGGGTGCGGGCGGCAAACAGCCCCCATTCGCTGGAAAGAACCGCCCCGCGCGCAACCGCCGCCGCAAGGGGCGGCAGGTCGGGGCGCAGGGAAGGGGAACGGAAGAGATACTCTTCCCGCAGATCGTCAAGGTAACCCTCCCCGCCGCGGTAACTGACCCCCGCAGGGAGCGCCGCCGGAGGGGCCGTGTGGCGGTCACGCACGCAAACGCGCATCCCGCACCGAAGGAGATAAGGAAGTAACTGCTGCGCCGAGATGCCAAACCCAAGGAGCGCTGCCGTGTGCCCGGCAAGAGAATCCGAAAACAATTCCATATATCCGCCGCCTATCGTTACTATTTCCTATTATATGAAAAAAGCGCCGCACTTGCAACCCCCCGCGGCGAAAATTCACAAAAAGATAAGAAAAAGGCGGCGCCCAAAGGGGCACCGCCCTGCAACCGGGCATATAAGCCGGGTTCTGTGAACACGCCGTGTGGCGTGAGCCGCAATCATCTATCTTCACCGCCCGTTACCGGACGGTTCGGAGGGACATGCCCTCCTGCCACCCGTGGAGTGCCGGCGGGCAGCCGGTCACCGGGAAACCCGATGTTCCCCACATACGGTGTTGCTTCGGATAGGGTTTACATTTGCAGGCAGTTACCTGCACTGCCGGTGAGCTCTTACCTCGCCTTTCCATCCTTACCGCGAGACGCGGCGGTTTATTTCTGTTGCACTTTCCCTGGGGTCACCCCCGGCGGACGTTATCCGTTATCCCGCCCTGCGAAGCCCGGACTTTCCTCACGATACGACCTTTCGGCATGATACCGCGCGATTGCGCCGCCCGGTTGCAGGGAATATTATACACCACGGCGGAAAAAAAGTCAATCAGATTTTTTCCTTTTTTATCATGGGCAGCCCGGCAATGAGCGAGGCGGCGATGGTGGTGATGATGATTTCGGGAATCATGTACAGTCCGTTATAGAAAATGGAATAGACAATCGAAAGTCCCACGCCGGAAAAATGATCAAGAATCACGCGCCCGATGGCATAGAACCCATCCTGCGCGAAGAACCATTCCGCCCATACGCCGAAGAAAATGGCGCCCGAGACAATGTGCACAAGATAACGCAGTGAAAGGGCAACCAGCGTGCCGACCACCAGCGCAAGGCGCTTGTCAAGAAAGCGGAAAAGACCGCCGAACCCCAGTACCGTGTAGGCAAGAATGTAGTCCATCAATACAATGCAGACTCCGGCAAAAATGCCCTGGTAATTGTCACTGCCGACCGTGAAAAGGGAAATGATATATCCACCCCCGGTAAAGGCGCCGAGCAGAATCTGAATGAGCGAGTAGGCAAACGCGCAGCACAGCCCGCGCCGTACGCCGTACATATAGGCGATCAGGATGATGGGCAGCATGCTGGCAACGGTGAACCCGCCGCCAAACGGCAGATTGAGGAAGGGGATGACGGCGCAAACCATGGCAAGTGCCGTGGCGAGCGCCAGCATCACAGCGGATGTGGTGATGAACTTTACGTTTTTGGTCATAAAAGCCTCCGAAATAAAAATTGCCACACGAATAAAATCCGTGCGGCAGACAATTTCAGTACTTCCTACGACGGCATGATCCGTATCAGGTTAAAGGGTTCGGAACGCGTCCGTCTCAGCCAAGCGGCACCCCTGACTTGATTATTCTATTCTGTGGTTTACTCGTATTGTAGCATAAAACCGCCTGCCTGTCAAGAAAAATTTGCGTGGCGGCGCATTTTTCTTTGCATTTTTTTGCGGGATGTGGTACAATAGAAAAAAGAAAAAAGGGGGCGGCGTATGGGAATTTGTTATATTGTAGGGGCAGGCGACTTTGCGGGCGCCCCGGCGCCCGATCCCGGCGATTTTCTGATTGCGGCGGACGGTGGCGCCCTGCATCTTACCCGTGCCGGGCTGTGCCCCGATCTGTTTGTCGGGGATTTTGATTCTCTGCCCGCCGGCTTTGTGCCGTCCTGCCCCGTGTTGCGCTTTCCCCCGGAGAAGGATGATACCGATACCGCGCTTGCCGTGGCGGAGGGGAGACGGCGCGGGTACCGGGAGTTCTGCATTTACGGTGCCCTCGGCGGTGCGCGGCTCGATCATACGGTCGCCAACCTGGTCGCGCTTGCGGGGTACGCCCGCGCGGGGCTGACGGTCACGCTGATCGGGCGCAGACAGCGGGCACGGGCGCTTTTTTGCGGAACGCTGCACTTCTCGGCGGATTTTTCCGGCATCGTATCGGTCTTTGCTCTCGGGGGAGATGCTCACGGCGTCACTCTGCACGGGCTGCAATATCCGCTTTCGGACGCCACATTGCATGGGGATGTGCCGCTGGGGGTGAGCAATCACTTCCTTGCCGGGGAAGAGGCGACGGTTTCGGTACGCGACGGTTGCCTCCTGATTATATATGAAGGAAACGGAGAAATCCGGGAGGAAAAAACAGAATGTATCGGGCAGTGATTTTTGATTTGGACGGTACCCTTCTGAATACGCTGGACGACCTGGCGGCAAGCACCAACGCCGCCCTGCGGCAGTTCGGGTATCCCGAGCGGACGGTGGAGGAAGTGCGCCGCTTTGTCGGTAACGGCGTGCGGCTTTTGATGGTGCGCGCGCTGCCGCAGGGGGAGGAAACCCCGCGATTTGAGGAAATTCTGGCATACTTCCGGCAGCATTATGCCGCACATTGCCGCGAGGCAACCGCCCCTTACCCCGGTATTCCCGCACTGCTTGCCCGGCTGCGTGAGAGGGGCGTGCGGGTCGCGGTCGTCTCGAATAAATTTGATGCGGCAGTGAAAGATCTGTGCCACGCCTATTTCGGCGGTGAAGTGGAGGTCGCGGTAGGAGAATCCCCCGCGGTTGCCAAAAAACCGGCGCCCGACGCGGTGCTTGCCGCCATGCGGGAACTGGGCGTCTCCCCCGCCGACACCGTGTATGTCGGCGATTCGGAAGTGGATGTGGAGACCGCCCGGCGGTCAGGGCTGCCCTGTATATCGGTGCTGTGGGGCTTCCGGGATCGCGCGGAACTGGTGGCGCATGGCGCCACCCACTTCGCGCCGGACACGGCGGCTCTCGCCGCACTTTTGCTTGCCCCATAAAAGAAAATTCCCCACCGGCGGAGCCC
>CAKSLR010000093.1 GCA_934467435.1 uncultured Eubacteriales bacterium
ACTTAAGGAAGCGGCATTGACCCAATCATACAGAAGCCCCGACCGTATCCGGTCGGGGCTTCTTCAAAAAACGGGTGTCCATACCGAACCATCAGGTTCGGTATGGACACCCGCTATGGTGCCGGTGGCGGGACTTGAACCCGCACGCTGTCGCCAGCAATGGATTTTGAGTCCACCTCGTCTGCCATTCCAACACACCGGCGCAGAACAGTGATAGTATAGCATATCTTTTTTCAAAAATCAAGGGGCGGCGGTGATTTTTTTGCCGCCGCCCCGTTTTTTGCCAGGGTTGACCGGGGGCGCGGCGGAGGGAACGATGCGGCGGGGGCCGCCGCCCGCCGTGGCACCCTGCGGGTGGCGCTTTGCGTGCGGGCAGAAACATGTCGCGGAGGGGAAATCGGCGCTTCCGTGCCACCCCTGTGGATATTGCGTGGGAGCAGGCGGGCGCATCGCGTAGAGACACGGCGCCCACGGGCTTTCTGTGGGCGCCGTGTCGGATACAAGCGGGTTGCCGTACTGCCGGGAAAGGCGGCGCGCCGCCGCGCCGTGATAATAATTTGTAAAAAATCCGAGAAAATCATTGCAACCGAGGGGAAAATCGTATATAATAATCTATCATGGAAACGTAGGGAGGGCGGTTCTTTGTACGAAGATCAGAACGATACCGACCGCCTGCGGGCGGGGCTTTATGACTGTGACCGGCGTCTTGCGCGGGAATGGGAAAAGCGCGCGGCACTGCTTGACGAATGGGCAGAGCAGGACGCCCGTGCGTTTCTTTTATCCGATCTGCCGTTTTCCGAACGGTTTGCCCGGTTACCGTCCGGGTTTCCCGCGTTTTCGTTGCCGTCGGACACCCCGGAGGGCGCCCGCGCCGCGCTGTTGCTTGCCGCAGGCGGCGGTACCGCCGCGCTGCGCCCCGCCTACATCCGTGCGCTGCTTGCCCGGTTGCGCGAGGGGGGGTGTAATGTCACCCCTGCCGACCTGTTGCCGGTCGGGGCGCCGGAAAACGAACGGATTTCCTACGTCAAAAGCCCTTTGGCAGACGAGGCGTACTATCTGTTTGCCGCCGGGCTGACCGCGCCGACCGTGCAATATGCCGACCGCTTCCGCAGTTGCTGCGAAGATGTGGCAAACGGCACTGTCGGTTACTGCATTCTGCCCTACGAAAACACAGACGGCGTTCTTTCTTCCCTTGCCGCGCTGGCGGACCGCTACCGGCTGTGCTGCTCGGCGTTCTGCCGCGTCTTTCACGCGGACGGTGCCAACGTCACCCACTTTGCCCTGTACAGCAAAACCATTCCCCCGCCCGGAGAAGGCGGCACTTACCGCCTGCGGCTTTCGCTTTCCTGCCCGGACGGGAGGGAGGTATCTTCTCACCTGCTGGCTGCCGCTGCCCACGGAACGGAGGTTGTGCACCTTTCCGCCCTGCCGCCGGAGGAGGGCGAGGGCGGGCTGCTCTGCCACCTGACGGTGCGCCTTTCCTACCCGCAACTTTTGCCGTATCTTACCGACCTTGCCGTATTCGGCAACGCGGTGGTCTTTCACGGATTATATAAGGAGTCTGCCATATGAAACAACACCTCACATACCAAACCCGCGGAACCTGCTCCCGCGCGATCGAAGTGGAACTGGAGGACGGCGTGATCGTGCGCGTCCGCTTTGTCGGGGGCTGCCCCGGCAACACGCTCGGCATCAGCAAACTGGTGGTCGGCATGCGGGCGGACGAGGTGATTGCCCGCCTGAAGGGGAACCGCTGCGGGGGAAAACCTACCTCCTGCCCCGACCAACTGGCGCTGGCGCTGGAAGAATGCCTTGCCGGCAACACGAGTGAAACAGAACCGAAAAAAGAAAGGGAACGGATATGAACGAACAGACCGAATTCCGCCGCTGGGAAACCTCCGGCAAACTGAATGACGAGGAACTTGCGGAACTTGCCGCCCTCAAAGAACAGCCCGATTTGCTTTCCCTGCACTTCGGCACCACCCTCTCCTTCGGCACGGCAGGGCTGCGCGGCATTATGGCGATGGGCCCCGCCTGCATGAACCGCTTTACCGTTGCGCAGGCAACCCAGGGGCTTGCCAACCTGATTCTGCGGGAAAACGGCGCCGCACGCGGCACCGCCATTGCCTACGATACCCGCAACCATTCTGCGCTGTTTGCGCGCATTGCGGCGTGCGTACTGGCGGCAAACGGCATCCGCGTTTACCTGTTTGACGGTCCGCGCCCGACGCCCGAACTTTCGTTTGCCGTGCGGCACTATGCCTGCCTTGCCGGCATCAATATCACCGCTTCCCACAACCCGAAGGAATATAACGGCTACAAAGTGTATTGGGAAGACGGCGCCCAACTGCCGCCCGATCATGCCGACACCGTGAGTGCCGAGATCGACAAGATTGACATTTTCACGGGCGTTTTGCAGACCGATTTTGCCGCCGCACAGGATAAGGGACTGATTACCCTGCTCTCGGAGGAGACCGATGCCGCTTACCTTGACGCGGCGCGGCAGTCCGCCGTCTGCCCTTCCCTTCTGCGGGAACTCGGCAGCGACCTGAAGATTGTTTACACGCCCCTGCACGGCACGGGACGGATTCTCGTTCCCCGCATCCTGCGGGAGGCAGGGCTTTCCAACCTTTACACGGTAGAAGAACAGATGGTGCCGGACGGCAACTTCCCCACGGTGAAAAAGCCGAACCCCGAAATCCCCGATGCGTTCCGTCTCGGCATCACCCTTGCGGAGAAGGTCGGCTCCGATCTTGTGATTGCAACCGACCCCGATGCTGACCGGGTGGGGGTCATGAGCCGCCGTGCGGACGGCAGTTTTGCCTGCATCACCGGGAATCAGATGGGGGCGCTGCTGCTTGACTATGTCATCACCGCGCGGCGCGCGGCAGGCTGCATGCCGCCGCTCCCGTATGCGGTCAAGTCCATCGTTTCCACCGAAATGGCAGCCCGCATCTGCGAAGTGCAGGGCGTGCGCCTTTACAATGTTCTGACCGGCTTCAAGTTTATCGGCGAGGTCATCAAGAACCACGAGGAAGGCGGCGAACCCGGTTCGTTCATCATGGGCTTTGAGGAAAGTTACGGCTACCTCTTCGGCGGATATGCACGGGATAAGGACGCAGTCGGCACGACCCTGCTGATCTGCGAAATGACCGCATACTACCGCAAGGCGGGCAAGACGCTTTCCGATGCGCTGGAAGATCTTTTCCGCCGTTACGGGTACTACCTGGACGGCACGCATGATATCTACATGGAAGGGTTAGACGGCGTTACCCGCCGCCGCGCCATGATGGCGGGGCTGCGGGAGAAGCCGCCGGTCTCGCTCGGCGGTCACGCCGTTGTACGGATCGGTGACTACCTTGCCGGCACGGTGACCGACCTTGCCACCGGGAAAACCGAGCCGACCGGGCTGCCGAAGAGCGATGTGCTCTCTTACGAAACAGACTGTGGCGACAAGTTGATTGTCCGCCCCTCCGGCACCGAGCCGAAGGTGAAGGTCTATCTTCTGACCCACGGGGACGACCCCAAATCCCTTGCCGCCAAGATGGACGCCTATCTGGCAGACAGCCGGAAGTTTTCCGAGGGATAAACCGGACACACATCTCCCGTTTTTCAAGACCAACACGGAAAGGAACCCGAAAACGTGACCGAAAGACAAAAACACATCCGCAATTTCTCCATCATCGCGCACATTGACCACGGCAAATCCACCCTTGCCGATCGGATTCTGGAACTGACCAGAACCGTGGATGCGCATGAAATGGAAGACCAGGTTTTAGACGACATGGACCTGGAGCGGGAACGCGGCATTACCATCAAGGCGCGCGCCGTTCGCCTTTCCTACCACGCAAAAGACGGGGAGGACTATATTTTCAACCTGATCGACACGCCGGGTCATGTGGACTTCAACTATGAGGTTTCCCGCTCGCTCAAGGCGTGCGACGGTGCGTTATTGGTGGTGGATGCCACCCAGGGCGTGGAGGCGCAGACCCTTGCCAACGCCTATCTTGCCATTGACAGCGATCTGGAGATGATTCCCGTCATCAACAAAATCGACCTTCCCTCCGCCGACATTGCGCGGGCGCGGGCGGAGATTGAGGATGTGATCGGCATTCCGGCGGAAGGTTGCCCTGCGGTTTCCGCCAAAACGGGAGAAAACATTGCCGATGTGCTGGAAGCGGTGGTCGCCGGAATCCCCGCCCCCGAAGGGGACGAGAACGCGCCGCTGCGCTGCCTGATTTTCGACTCCCACTATGACAGTTACCTCGGCGTGGTAGTTTGCGTGCGCGTGATGGACGGCAGCCTGCGTGCGGGGCAGCGCATCCGCCTGATGAGCAACGGCGCCGAATTCGATGTAGTGGAAGTGGGGGCGATGGAGCCCTTCGGCATGCGGAAGAGCGAATGTCTGTTGCCGGGAGATGTCGGCTATCTGACTGCCAGCATCAAAAACGTGTCGGATACCCGGATCGGGGATACCGTGACCTTGGCAGAGGGCGGGGCAAAGGAGCCTCTGCCCGGCTTCCGCGAGGCACGCCCGATGGTGTATGCCGGCATTTACCCGGCGGACGGTGCCCGCTACGGCGACCTGCGGGACGCGCTGGAAAAACTGCGTCTCAACGATGCTGCACTCTCCTTTGAGCCGGAAACTTCCATTGCGCTCGGTTTTGGGTTCCGCTGCGGGTTCCTTGGGCTATTGCACATGGAGATTATTGAAGAACGGCTCGAGCGGGAGTTCAATCTGGATCTGATTACCACCGCGCCGAGCGTCATTTACAAGATTCACCGCAAGGACGGCAACATCGTTTTTATCGAAAACCCCTCCAACTATCCGACACAGGATGAAATTGAACTGGCGGAGGAGCCGGTGGTGAAGGCGAGCCTGATCACCCCGACCGACTACATCGGCGGCATTATGGATCTGTGCCAGGAGCGGCGCGGCGAATACCACGATATGAAATATCTGGACGCCGGGCGGGCGGAATTACATTACACCCTGCCGCTGAACGAAATCATCTACTACTTTTTTGACGCACT
>CAKSLR010000094.1 GCA_934467435.1 uncultured Eubacteriales bacterium
CGGTGAGACGTGGGAACTGACGGTGCGCCCCGACGGGATGAGCCATGTGGAAAACGGCGCTTTTGCCGGGTTGCCGCTGGATCAGGTGATTGCACGCCTCGGCAACGATGCGGTGTCGCCCGCGTATCAGGGCGGCACGTTTCCGCTGCTCATTAAACTGATTGACGCGCAGGATCGCCTTTCGGTGCAGGTGCACCCCGATGATGCCTACGCCGCGCGGGTGGAACACGATGTCGGTAAGACCGAAATGTGGATCGTTCTTGCGGCGGAGCCGGGGGCAGAACTGGTTTACGGGCTGCGGGAGGGCGTAGACCGCGCTGCTTTCGCGGCGGCGGTTGCCGCCGGACGGGTCGAGGATGTGCTGCTCCGCCATCCGGTCAGGGCGGGGGATGTCTGCTTTATTCCGTCCGGGCTGGTGCACGCCATCGGGGCGGGCATTGTGGTGGCGGAGATTCAACAGAACTCCGACTTGACCTACCGCGTTTACGACTATAACCGCCGGCAGAGCGACGGTACCCTGCGTACGCTGCACGTGGCGGCGGCACTGGATGTGGTACGCCCGTTTACGGCGACGCAGATTGATGCGCTGCGGTTTTCCCGCAAAAGCGAAAAAGATGACGAAAATACCCTGGCAGATTGCGATTATTTTCGTGTGGAGCGGATCACGGTGGCCAGGGAGGTGCCGCTTTCGGTCACGCGGGACAGTTTCGCCGCCCTCCTCTGTATTCGCGGCAGCGGAACGGTCAGCGGGGGCGGGGAAACGGTTGCCCTTTCCGCGGGGGAATGTTGCTTTGTACCCGCCGGGTGCGGCACCTGCACGCTCGGGGGTGACATGGTGCTTCTTTCTTCCACCGTTTCGTGAAAAACGCGCACGGCGAATTGCCGTGCGCGTTTTCTGTTTTTACGGAATATTTTCGGTTGCCACAACGTCGGCTTCCCCGAACAGGGCGGGCAGCACTACGTCTCCGATGCGGATAGGGGCTTCGGCTTCCGTTTCTTTTAGAATTTTCATGGCAGGAAGCAGGTTTTCCTTTGCGATCGGACACGCGGTTTTGACGGGCAGAACGCGCCCCGGGCGGTTCTTTATGCGCACCGTGGTCGTCAGAGTGCGCGTTGGGTGCGTCACTTCGTTTTTTGCGTATGCCGCCCCGCGGGGGCAGGAATTACCGCTTACTTCCGTAACCGTGCCGCTGTCGTCCTGCGTTACGCGGATGCGGCATCCTATCGGGCAGACAATACAGGTCAGTTCTCTTTCCGTCATTTTGCTTCCTCCTCGGCGGTAATCGTTACCGTGTCACCCATTTTTGCGACAACGTCGGGGCGCAGCAGGAGGCTTTCCATTTCCCCCGGCGCCATGCGGCGCTTTTTCTGCTGCAGCAGAACCTCATCCCCACTCTTTACTGTAATCACTGCATTTTGCAGAACGCGCCCCACGCGGAAATAAAGGCGCATCGGCTCGCCGCTGTCGGCAGCCGAGATGCGCTGCGGCACCGTGTAACGGATGGCACCGCCCGCATGCAAGGTCACCGACTTTCCGCGCGTTTCTCCTTTTACAACATATTCTGCGGCAGATTTTCCGGCAAGTGCCGCTTCTTCGGAAACGTAGTCCACCAGGTCATGAACGTGCAGGACGTTGCCGCAGGCAAAAATACCGGGGTTTTCCGTTTCCCGGTGTTCGTCGACTCTGGCACCGCCGGTGACGGTGTCCAGCGGGATGCCCGCCGCTTTGGTCAGTTCGTTTTCGGGAATCAGCCCGCAGGAGAGCAATAGCGTATCACAGGGAATGTATTCTTCGCTGCCCGCGATGGGGCGGCGGTTTTCATCCACCCGTGCGATGGTCACACCTCTGACTCTGTCGTTTCCGTGAATCTGTATCACGGTGTGGCTCAGCCGCAGCGGGATGCCGAAATCCTCCAGGCATTGTACGATATTGCGGTTCAGACCGCCGGAGTAGGGCATCAGTTCACATACGGTAACGACCTCTGCGCCCTCCAGCGTCATGCGGCGCGCCATAATCAGTCCGATGTCGCCGGAACCGAGGATAACGACCCGCCTGCCAGGCATTTTTCCGAGAATATTGACAAAACGCTGTGCCGTTCCTGCCGTGTAAACCCCGGCAGGTCGGGAACCGGGGATGTTCAACTGCCCGCGGCTGCGTTCCCGGCAACCCATTGCCAGCACAATGGCATCCGCCTGTATCGTGAAAATACCGTCTTTTTCGTTGGTAGCGGTAATCGTGCGGTCGGGCGTGATGTTCAGCACCATCGTGTTCAGAAGATAAGGAATCTGCTTTTGCACCACTTCTTCGGCATACCGCGCGGCGTATTCGGGACCGGTCAACTCTTCTCCGAAACGGTGCAGACCGAATCCGTTGTGGATGCATTGCTGCAAAATACCGCCGAGCGCGCCGTCACGCTCCAGAATCAGAATGTCGCGCGCTCCTGCCTCGTAGGCGCCGAGCGCCGCAGCCATTCCTGCGGGTCCGCCGCCGATAATGACGATTTCTCTGCGTTGCGTTTTCATCTTTCGCCCTCCCCTTGGAACAGCAGTTCCGATCCGGCGCCGAATTTGGTCACTGCGTTCATATCGCTGCCGCTCTCACGCGCCAGAAGTTCCGTGACATAAGTTGAACAGAACCCGCCCTGGCACCGCCCCATACCGGCGCGCACCCGGCGCTTGACGGCGTCCAGCGACCGCGCGGGCGGATTGCGGTGAATGGCGTCGAGGATTTCTCCTTCGCTGACGCTCTCGCAGCGGCAGATGATGTGACCGTATGCCGGTTCTTTGGCGATGACGGCGTTCTTTTCCTCCTCCGTGGCATCGGCAAACCGATGGTAAGAGGGGCGCGTCGGGCAAAAACCGGGCTTTTCCTCGGTTTTCAGCCCTGCGCGGCGGAGCAGGGAAAGCAGTTCTTCCGCAATGGCGGGGGCGGAAGAGAGACCCGGCGAATCAATTCCCATCGCGTGCACAAAGCACGGGGAAACGCTGCTCTCGCACAGCACAAAATCCTCTTCTCCCGCAAGGGAAGCGCGCAGCCCGGTGAAGGAAGTGATCACATCGCGATAGGGAAGATCGGGAATGGTCTTTGCCGACGCCGTGCGGACGGCGGCAAGCCCCTCGGCGGTAGTATCCCGGCAGGTGCGGTCTTCGATGGCGACCGAGGTGGGACCGATCAGCAGATTGCCGTCCGCTGTCGGGCTGACAAGAACGCCCTTTCCCGCTGCGCTCGGCACCTGGAACAGAGTATGGCGGCAGATCTGCCCCGCGGAACGGTCAAGCAGCATATATTCGCCTTTTTTGGGGATGACGGTAAACCGCCGATCCCCGATCATGGCGGCAATGCGGTCGGCAAAAAGCCCGGCACAGTTTACGACGTAAGAAGCCTCTACCCACGCATCCCCTGCGTGCAGACGGAACCCGTCCGGCAAAAGATCCACGCGGTCCACGGGAAAGTTCGTGCACAGTTCCGCGCCGTTATCCATGGCGTTGCCGGCAGCGGCAATGGTCAGACCGTAAGGGCAGACGATGCCTGCCGATTCACACAGCAGCGCGCCGCGCACTGCGGGGGAAATCGCACTTTCAATCTGCCGCACTTCATCGCCGCTGAGCAGGGAAAGCCCGGGTACCCCGTTTTGTTTGCCACGTTCGAAGAGAGAAATCAACGCGTTGAGGTCGTCGGAATCAAACCCGAGGACAAGCGACCCGTTCGGACGGTAACGAACGCCGAGATCCCGGCAAAGCGATGGCATCATGGCAGCGCCGCGCACGTTCAGTTCCGCTTTCTTTGTGCCGGGTTTCGGGTCAAAACCGCCGTGCACAATTCCGCTGTTGGCACGGGAAGCACCGCCCGCCACATCGTCCGCCGCTTCGAGGAGTACCACGCGGCACTGATAACGGGAGAGCGCACGCGCCGTCAGCGCCCCCACGACGCCGGCACCGATGATGGCTACATCGTATTTCATAAAAGACACACCCTTCGTTCTGTAATGTTACCTCTATTTTATCACATTCGTGCCGTAAGTCAAGGGGAAACGCAAAGAAAACGCCGCCTCAGACCGAGGCGGCGTTTTGCGGGAGTCAGCGGTGCGAGAGACGGTAGGCTGTCGTGTGGGCGTAGGTTTCACCGACGCGCAGAATGCCTTCACCATGGTTGACGGCATCCGGCTCAAACTGCGTCTCGAGACAAATCGCATGTTGTTTCTCCTGCGCGACCCGATATTTGAACACGGGGCAGGATTCCCCGACCCCGAGGAAGTTGCCGGAGTAAATCTGAATGCAGGGCAGATCGGTGTAACAATCCAGCTGATAGGCGGCGGAGCGGACGGTGACTGCCGCAAACAGAGCTTTTCCGCCGATGGTAACGGGGGTATCCTGCAGCAGCCAGAAGTTGGTGTCATAGCCGCCCGGGGTCTTTTCAATGCGCTCCCCAATCTTGTGGAAGTCATGAAAATCGTAAGGAGTGCCGGTCACATCACGCCGTTCCCCGGTCGGGATCAGGGCGCCGTCGGTCACGGTATAGCGGTCGGCGTGCATCTGCATTTCGTGCTCCCGTACCGAGCCGGAGCCGATGCCGCCCAGGTTGAAGTAACTGTGGTTGGTCAGGTTGATGGGGGTATCCTCATTCGCCGTGGCTTGGTATTCCAGAAGCAGCGTGTCGTCTGCCAGACGATAAGTGACCGAAAGGTTCATGTCGCCGGGGTAGCCCTCTTCCGTTGCCGGGCTGTGGTGGGTAAAGGTAATGGCGGTCCCATCGTAGGCATGTACCTGAAAGACCGTTTGACCGAACACGCCGTGCAGGTGGTTGTTGCCGTCATTTTTCGGCAGCGTATAGGTCTTGCCGTTCAGGGTAAAACGGGCATCCTTGATGCGGTTTGCCACCCGCCCGACAAACGCCCCCTGGGAAC
>CAKSLR010000095.1 GCA_934467435.1 uncultured Eubacteriales bacterium
CGCTTTTGCCTCCATCTATGAAGGCAGATACCTCGCCGGCATTGCCGCAGGTCTGAAACTGAACGAGATGAAGGAAGCCGGCAAACTGAAGGGCGACAAGCCGATGATTGGTTACGTCGGTGCTTTCACCTATGCGGAAGTCATGTCCGGTTACACCTCTTTCTATCTCGGTGCGAAGTCCGTTTGCCCCGATGTACTGATGAAGGTGCAGTTCACCGGTTCCTGGTACAACGAAAAGGAAGAGAAGGATGCAGCGCAGGCGCTCATCAACGCCGGCTGTGACCTCATTTCCCAGCACGCCGACTCCATGGGTGCTCCTACCGCCTGCGAAGATGCCGGCGTTCCGAACGTTTCCTATAACGGTTCCACTTACAGTGCAGGTGAAAACACATTCATCATTTCCTCCCGCATCGACTGGGCGCCCTACTTCCTCCACATCATCAAGTGTGTCAGCGAAGGCAAGGCGATTGAAGCAGACTGGACCGGCACCATTGCATCCGGCTCGGTTCTTCTGACGGGTCTGAACCAGGATGTTGCCGCAAAGGGCACGAAAGAAGCAATTGAAAAGGCAATGGCTGAGCTGAAAGCCGGCACGCTGCACGTCTTTGATACCGAAAAGGACAACTACATCACCGTCAACGGTGCCAAGTTGACCTCCTACATGGCTGACGTGAATACCGATGCCGAGTTTACGCCCGATACCGAAGCGGTCATCGGCGGTTACTTCCGCGAATCCGAACTCCGTTCGGCGCCTTACTTCAATGTCCGGATTGACGGCATTGAACTGGTCAACGAGAAGTTCTGATTTTCCTGGATTCCTGGGGTGTCGCAGCAAAAGCTGCGCCACCCCTTGTCCTGTTTTTACACGCCAAAAGAACCGAAAGAACAAGGAGGCAGCACGTGGAAGAAAAGAAGATCGCACTCGAACTGAAGGGGATTACTAAGCAGTTCGGCACCATCGTGGCAAACCACGATGTGGATCTGACCGTGTATCACAAAGAAATTCTTGCCATTTTAGGCGAAAACGGATGCGGCAAAACCACCCTGATGAACATGGTGGCGGGCATCTATTACCCGGACAAAGGGGAAATTTTTGTTGACGGCGAGGAGGTTATCATCCGCTCGCCGAAAGATGCTTTTACCCATAAGATCGGCATGATTCACCAGCACTTCAAGCTGGTCGATGTTTTTTCGACCGCCGAAAACATCGTACTCGGCGTCAATGACGGCAAACGATTCAATCTGAAAGAAGTCAACCGACGTGTCGGAGAAATTGCCGAACGCTACGGTTTTCATATAGACCCCACGAAGAAAGTGTATGAGATGTCGGTTTCCGAGAAGCAGACGGTGGAGATTATCAAGGTTCTCTACCGTGGCGCCGATATTCTGATTCTGGACGAGCCGACCGCCGTTCTGACACCGCAGGAGACACAAAAACTCTTTACCATTCTGCGCAAAATGCGGGATGACGGCAAATCCATCATCATCATCACCCACAAACTGCATGAGGTGCTTTCTCTTTCCGACCGGGTGGCGGTTCTTCGCCGCGGCGAGCATGTTGCCACAGTCAACACCGCCGAAACGAACGAGCAGCAACTGACCGAAATGATGGTGGGCAAGAAGGTTTCCCTCAACATTGATCGTTCGGAGCCGAAAGACCCCGCCGATCGGCTGATGGTCAGCGGCATCTGCTGCCAGAGCCGGGAGGGGCTTCCCCTGCTCCGGGATGTCAGTTTTACCGCACGTTCCGGCGAGATTCTCGGCATTGCGGGCATCGCCGGAAGCGGTCAGCGGGAACTGTTGGAGGCGATTGCCGGGCTGCAAAAACTGGATGGGGGCGAGATTCTGTACCGGAACCCCAAAAACGAAGAACTGGTCAACCTGCGCGATAAAACGCCCCTGCAGATCCGCGAACTCGGCGTGCGCCTTTCCTTTGTGCCGGAAGACCGCCTTGGCATGGGGCTTGTCGGCAACATGGATATTGTCGACAACATGATGCTGCGCAGTTACCGCCGCGGACATTCGGCATTCCTTGACCGCAAGCGGCCGCGTGACCTGGCGGAAGAGATCATTCATAGCCTGGAAGTGGTGACCCCCGGCGTTACTACCCCCGTGCGCCGTCTCTCCGGCGGCAACGTGCAGAAAGTGCTGGTCGGGCGGGAAATTGCCGCATCCCCGAAGGTTCTGATGGCGGCGTACCCCGTGCGCGGACTTGACATCAACTCTTCTTACATGATCTATAACCTGCTCAACAAGCAAAAAGAAGCGGGCACCGCCGTCATTTTTGTGGGAGAGGATCTCGATGTGCTGCTTGCGTTGTGCGACCGGATTCTGGTCATCAACTCCGGCGCAGTCACCGGCGTGGTGGATGCCAGGACCGCAACCAAAGAAGAAATCGGTTTTCTGATGACCAAGACCGAACAAACGAAGGAGGAAACCCATGAAGGATAAAAACGGAGCGGTGAAAGAACCGTTGATCCACCTTTCCAAACGCAATGACATCACCCCCGCAAAAGCCATCGGAATCCGCGTAGCCGCATTTTTCCTTGCCATGCTCTGTTGCGGGCTGGTTGCGTTTCTTCTGATTGACAAACTGCAGGAAAACCCCGGCAATATCGGCAGATTTTATCGCTGCTTTCTCGACGGTTCCTTCTATTCTTCCACCGTGTTCTGGACATTCCTAAAAAACACTGCCATTCTGCTCTGCATTTCCCTGGCGGTGACCCCCGCGTTCCGGATGCGGTTCTGGAACATCGGGGCGGAGGGGCAGGCTCTTGTCGGCGTGCTTGCCGCCATCGGCGTGGCACTCTATCTCGGAGGCACGATTCCCGAATGGCTGCTGCTCGTTCTGATGCTGGTAGCTTCCCTGCTGTCGGGCATGATCTGGGCGGGGATTCCTGCCATTTTCAAGGCGCTGTGGAACACCAACGAAACACTTTTCACCCTGATGATGAACTACGTTGCCACATCGCTGGTCTCCTACTGCCTCATCAAATGGATTCCGAACGGGTCGAGTTCTCTCAGCAAACTGGATCACGGAATTCTTCCCTCGTTCGGCAACGACTACCTTCTGATTATCCTTCTTGTGCTGCTGCTTGACATCGGCATGTACGTTTACCTCAAATACAGCAAGCACGGCTATGAAATTGCCGTGGTGGGCGAAAGTGTGAACACCGCCAAATACATCGGCATCAACGTAAAAAAGGTCATCATCCGTACTGTGGTCCTTTCGGGGCTTCTGTGCGGTTTTGCCGGTTTTCTGATTGCGGCGGGGCTGGATCAGATGGTCTCCACCGAATCCATCGGCGGGCAGGGTTTTACCGCCATTATGGTTTCGTGGCTCGGTAAATTCAACCCGCTCTTCATGCTGATTACCTCGGCAATGATCGTGTTCCTGCAACTCGGCGCGGGCGAAATCTCCACAACCTTTGACGTGCGCGGCGCCATGCCGGATATTATCGTGGGTATCATTCTCTTCTTTATCATCGGGTCTGAATTCTTCATCAATTACAAAATTCATTTCCGCGGGAGAGAATTCCCGCTTGCCCGGAATCAGGGAGAAAAGGAGGGTGTAAAATGAACCTGTTTTTCCGATTTATCATTGATGCGCTTGCCTTCGGCGCTACCTTTATGTACGGTTCGACCGGTGAGATCATCACCGAAAAAGCGGGGCACCTGAACCTTGGCATTCCCGGTGTCATGTGCATGGGCGGCGCCGGCGGGTGCATGATGCTGAACCTGATCGGCAAGTCCTCCCTGCCCCATTTTCTGATTATCCTGCTCGGCATTCTCTCCTCCTTCGCGTTTGCCGCTCTCACAGGGCTGATTTACAGTTTTATGACGGTTACGCTGCGTGCCAACCAGAACGTAACCGGTCTGACGCTCACCACCTTTGGCGTGGGGCTGATGAAAGTACTGATGGCGGGGCTGGACGCCACCGTTTATCTTAACCGTCCGAAAAAGTATTTCCGCTTCCCCTTCGCGGCAAGAACCGATGAATTGCAAAAACTCGGCGTGATGTTCTTTCTCGCCATCGCGGTTGCGTTGCTTGCTTCCTGGGTGCTGTACCGGACACGTGTGGGACTGAACCTCCGCGCGGTGGGCGAAAGCCCCGCAACGGCAGATGCCGCCGGCATCAACGTCACCCGCTACAAGTACCTTGCCACCTGCATCGGCAGCGGGATTGCCGGGCTCGGCGGATTCTATTACATCATCGACTACATGGGTTCCCATGAGGCGTATAAGAGCATTGAGGCGTTCGGCTGGCTTTCGGTCGCGCTGGTCATCTTTGTTTTGTGGAAGCCCCACATGACCATTCCGGGTGCGACGGTGTTCGGTTGTCTGTTTAGTTGCGGCGCCTACTTGGTTCACGTCAAAGAACTCCCCTTCTTTGCAACCATGGCAGCAAAGCCGCTGTTGCAGATGGTCCCCTATGTGGTCACCATTCTTGTTCTGGTTCTGACCAGTGTGCGGAACCGGCGGGAAAATCAGCCGCCTGCCGCGCTTGGGCTTTCCTATTTTCGCGAAGAACGGTAAAAAAAACATCCGCGCCCCTTCGGGGCGCGGATGTTTTTTATTTGACCACGTGATAGCCGGCTTTTTCGACCGCCGCAGCAAGACTCTCATCGGATACCGCCGCCGAGAGCGTTACCGTCGCGCTGCCCGTTGTGTGGTCTGCCGTTGCACCTGTCACGCCCGGTACTGCCTCCAGCGCCTGTTTGACATGTGCCTCGCAATGCCCGCACATCATACCTTCGATCTTCAGTGTTTTTTTCATCATTTTTTCTCCTCCGGTTGCGTCTGGTTTTTGTTTTTTTGTCTTTATCTGCGCTC
>CAKSLR010000096.1 GCA_934467435.1 uncultured Eubacteriales bacterium
GCCGCGGTTTGGCTCTTCTGCTGCAGCCCCCTGTGCAGACCCCCTGCAGACCCCCTGCAAGCCCCCTGCAGCCACCTGCAGCCTCCCCTGCAGCATTGCCTGCCCCCACCTGCCGCACTCCTCTCGTGTTATCCTCCGTTCCGACAGGGTTTTCCCCACTTCCCACCGGGTTTTCCACAGTCCGCACAGTGTTTTCCACGGAATATTTTTACTTTCAACAGGTTTTCCACAATGTTTTCCACACGCAGGAAAACGCGCTGCCTCAAAATAACATTCGATTTTCGAAATCTGCCGAAACCGCTCTCTTTCGGTCGAATGAAAAAATTTTTTCCGTGCGGGAAAAAACTTGCATTTTTGCCCGACATCGTGTATAATATATAAGATGTCAGGTCATCCACACTGACCCTGCGTTCGTTCCATGCGACCGTCCCCGGCAAAAGGACGATATGTTTGCCGGTGCCGCCGGTCGCCCATACCCCCGCGGTGCGTGCTTTCGTTTGCGACGCCCGGAAAACCGTGGGGGAGGTCTGCCCTTTTTCCGGGCGCTCCTTGATACCTTATGAGTGAAGAAAAAGTCCCCGGCGCCGAGAAGAAAACCGCGCCGAAAAAGCCCTATTATCGTCCGCGCAAAAAAGCGCCGCGCGCGCCCGCCGCGCCGAAGGAAACGGCAGCTCCCGCTGAGAATGAGAGCGGCACTCCCGCGGAAGAAAGAGGCGCAAAAGCGCCGCGCGGAAAGGGAAACCGCCCGCAAAAGGGCGCCGCTTCCGCCCAAAAAACCAAAGAACCGACCGCTGCGGCACCTGCCGCAAAGCCCAAAAAGAAGAAAATGGGCGTCAGCGCCGCCGATGACGGTACCCGCATGACGCGGATCCCCCGCCGCCGTGCGAACACCGACCGCCTGAAAATCACGGGCGAGGTGCCCGCCACGGTCGCAGCGTCCACGCCCGCTGTCACGCCGCAGCCCGTGCGCCGCGCAGCGGTCGTCGCGCCTGCCGCCGGAAAACGGGAGCAGGCGAACCGCCGCCGCGGCGAAAAGCCTGCAAAAACCGGCAAACTCCGTGTCATTCCGCTCGGCGGACTCATGGAAATCGGCAAAAACATGACCGCGATTGAGTACGACCGCGACATCATCGTGGTCGATTGCGGCTTCGCCTTCCCGGACGAGGACATGCTCGGCGTCGATTACGTCATCCCCGACATCACTTACCTCGAAAAAAACGCCGACCGCGTGCGCGGCATCCTCATCACCCATGGGCATGAGGATCATATCGGCGCCATTCCCTACGTGCTCCGCACCATCAACCCGCCGATCTACGGCACGCGCCTGACCCTCGGCATCATCCGCAACAAGCTGGCGGAGCATCGCCTGCCCGCGGAGCCGCGCCTGGTGACGGTGGAAGCCGGGGATTGCGTGCAGCTTGGCAGTATGCTGGTCGAGTTCATCCACGTCAACCACTCCATCGCGGACGCCTGCGCACTCGCCATTCACACCCCCCTCGGCGTGGTGTTCCATTCGGGCGACTTCAAGCTCGATGTCACGCCGATTGACGGCAATATGATGGATCTTGCCCGCCTCGGCGCCATCGGCAACGAAGGCGTGCTGCTGATGCTTTGCGAATCCACCAATGCGGAGCGCCCCGGTTTTTCCCCTTCGGAGCGCAAGGTTGGCAGTTCACTTGACCAAATATTCCGCGAAAATGAAGATAAACGGCTAATCATGGCAACATTTTCCTCTAACGTGCACCGTGTGCAGCAGATTATCAACTGTTCGGTCAAGCACGGAAGGCGGGTCGCCGTGCTCGGGCGGAGCATGGAGAACGTCATCGGCGCGGCGGTGGAACTCGGTTATATGGACGTGCCGAAGGGCACGATCCTGACGGTAGAGGAAATGAAGGGGCTGCGCCCCGGTCAGATTACGCTGATTACCACCGGCAGCCAGGGCGAACCGATGAGCGGGCTCTACCGCATGGCGTTCGGCTCGCATGAACGGGTTAAACTGACCCCGCAGGATACGGTGGTGCTCTCTTCCAGTGCCATTCCCGGCAATGAATTGCAGGTCGATCACATCATCAATGCCCTGATCAAGAGCGGCATTTCGGTGGTCAGCGATGCCACCACGGCAAACGTACACGCATCCGGGCACGCCTGCGCGGAAGAACTCAAATTGATGCACGCTCTCATCCGTCCGAAGTATTTTATGCCGATTCACGGCGAAATGCGGCATCTTTACGCCCATAAGAAGATTGCTGAGTACATGGGTATGCCCGCGGACCACATTTTCCTCGGTGACATCGGCAAAGTGCTGGAAATTGACGAAAAAGGCGCCCGCTGGAACGGGGTTGTACCGTCCGGTAAGGTGCTGGTGGACGGTTCCGGCGTCGGAGATGTCGGGGCAATCGTGCTGCGGGATCGCCGCCATCTGTCGCAGGACGGCTTGATTGTGGTGGTTGCCACCGTGGCAATGCAGGAAAAAACACTGCTTTCGGGACCCGATCTTGTCTCGCGCGGCTTTGTTTACGTGCGGGAATCCGAAGAAATGATGGAAGCCGCGCGCAAAATCGCGCAAACCAGCCTGCGGGCGTGCCTCGAGCGCGGCTGTGACGACTGGATGGAACTGAAAAACGCCCTCAAAGACGACCTCGGCAAGTTCTTCTTCCAAAAAACCAAGCGAAATCCGATGATTTTGCCGATTGTGATGGACGTATAAACGCATTTTTCCGCGTTCGTACCCCTTTTTTCGCCCCGGCGCCCCGCAGGGGCGCCGGGGCGCTTTCCTTTTCTTCTCTTAAGCTCTCTGCAACCGGGCGCAGCCGGCAAAGCCCACTCACCGCGCCGCACTTTTCTTCCGAAAACGCGAAAAACCGCGAAAAAACACCGCCCCAACCTCCCTTGTTCCGCCAAAAAACGCCACATAAGCCGCCTTGATGGGTAGAAAAGCGCCGTTCTCCGCACCTCAGCATGGAAAAAACGCGAAGAATCGGGGAGGGAACGCCACATAAGCCGCTTTGATGGGTAGAAAAGCGTCGTTCTCCGCACCTCAGCATGGAAAAAACGCGAAGAATCGGGGAGGAACGCCACATAAGCCGCCGGATTGACAGAAAAGACACCGTCCTGCACCCCGACAACGGAAAACCGCGCTAAAACCGGGGAAATACCGTGCAAACTGCCTTATTCTTTCCCAAAATACGTGTAGTTTCTTGTCCTGTGGCGTCCCCAATACGGTTTCCCCGAAAAACAATGGCATGAACCGGTATTTTGCACCGGAATGCTGCCGAAACGATCGGGCTTATCCGATGCAAAGCACCTGCCTCTCCTCTCGTTTTACGAAAAAAAGGCAAACCCGCCCCACAAGAGGCGTAAAACGCTAAAAAACCCACTTTTTCTCCTTTTTCGCGCGGCATTTGTCGCCTATCTATGCTTTTTGGCAGAAAGGAACCCCGCCATGCTGTATTTTGAAACCGCATCTGTCCTCCCCCTGCTGCAATTTCATGCGTTGCCAACCACCGTTGCCCTTCTTCCGGAAGAACTGGCAGCGCGCGTGATGCGTCCTGCACGCGAGGAAGAACGTGTACTGCGTGCCGCCGCCTATACGCTGCTCGAAAAGACGGTGCGCACGCACACAAATGCCTTCCAGAGCCATTTGGAAGGGATGGTCAAGCCGGAATACAGCACTTTCTTCGGAAAACGCCGCATTCTGGAGGCGGTGCGTTATGCAGAGAACGGAAAACCCTACTTCGCTGGCTACGACCACGTCGCATTCAGCCTTTCGCATTCGGGGCACATGGTTGCCTGCGCTCTGGTACTGGAATCGCCCGGCATTTCCGCCGCACCCGTGGGGGTCGACATTCAAAAAGTGCCCGATTCTTACGAAAAAGCCGCTAAAATTGCAGAAAATTACTATACCGAAGGCGAAAAAGCGCTGCTCGACCCGTATTCTGGCGATATTTCTGCTTATTGCCGGGAGTTTACCCGCATCTGGACGCGAAAAGAGGCAATGGTGAAGCTCAGTGGCGTCGGACTTGCCGGTTTGCGGGCAGCAGACAGCACCCATCCGGAGGATGATGGCTTCACATTTCGGGAAAAAGAACTTTCCCTCCCTTGGAAGGACGAGAAAAACCGCCCATGCACCGAAAACTATATTGCTACGGTGTGTTATGCGCAAAACAACGGATTCGACTCCGATTTTTGACCACATTCTAAGTTTCACGCCGCTCTTTGCAGGCAAGTCGCCGGATTTGCCTGCTCTTTTTTTACAGAATCGCCTTTTTTGTTTCACGTGAAACGCGCTTTCAACTCTCTTTGCCCCGTTTGTTTCACGTAAAACGTGCTTTCAACTCTCTTTGTTCTGTTTGTTTCACGTGAAACACACTCCGCCACCGCTCGCCCCGCCTGTTTCACGTGGAACAGGCACCCCAATGTCGCTCCTTGTTTCTGTTTTGCCGAAACACCTCTTCTACCGCCTTTTGCTGTGTCAGTTTCACGTGGAACACCACTTTTTACGTCATCCGAACATTTTGTTTCACGTGAAACACTCTCTTCGCCACCCTACCCCTCTTCACGTTGCCGGGATCTGATTTGCGTTTCACGTGAAACAACCTCCCGCTATATGAAACCACTCCCCCTTGCGTGGCAACGCGTCTGTTTCACGTGAAACATCACTTTTGCTGAACCGTTTTCGCCTGCAGTCGCAGCAAATCCCATTGTTTCACGTGAAACACCGCTCTTTGCGCCATCCGAACATTTTGTTTCACGTGAAACACTCTCTTCACCACTTACCCC
>CAKSLR010000097.1 GCA_934467435.1 uncultured Eubacteriales bacterium
GGGCTGATGCTCTACGAAACCACAAAAGAAACACCGTACCTGGACGCAGCCAAAAAGGCGGCGTACTATTTCTGTTCTTTCCTGTACCACTATGACGTGCGCTACCCCGCCGACTGTGAATTTACCAGGTACAACTGGCACACCGCCGGCGGCACCAGCGTATCGGTCACCCATCATCACATGGATCCCTGGGGCGCGTTCTGCGTGGAGAGTTTCCTGCGTCTTGGCGAGATCACGGGGGATCCCCTCTGGCAGGCACGGGCAGACCTGATGTTTGCCAACGCAGTGCAGTGTGTGGCAGTGGACGATACATTGATCATCCACGGAAAGGTGCGCCCGCTCGGTTCGCAGAACGAGGCATATTTCCAGTGTCGTTGGTACTGGGATACTGAAAAAGAACCGATTCCCGGCATGATGAACGACTGGTTGGTTGCCTGGCCGTGTGCCTTCCGCCTGCACGCCATCCACGCCTACGACAAAAGAAAAGCCTGAATCACCCGTCCGGCAAAGCATTTGCCCCGGCAACACAGAAAAGGATAGCAAAATTTTGCTATCCTTTTCGTTTTTCACTGCCGAATATCCGGCGCGGGACGTCCGTCGTCTTGTTTTCGGGCGCCGGGGTTTCCCGGTTCATTTTTCGTTGCGTGCCACAGCAAAAAGCACAACCGCAGCCGTGCCGCGCATTTTTCAGGTAGCCCGGGAAGCCAGTGCTTCCGCCGTACACCGTTTTTCTCCCCTTCTCGCACGCAGGATGCCGAGAATAGCAGAAAGAATGGTGAGTACCTCGTTGACAATGCCCATGTACGAATCGCAGGTCAGATCGTACGTCAGCATCGCCCCCGAAATGGGGAATCCCAGAATGCGGGAAAGGCGCGGATTGCCGATGGCGTCATAGGTCACGCTCTTGCCGTCATACCCCATGAGAAGATCCCGCCAGCCGGTGGCAGCATAGGTATTCTCCCGGTTCTTGCGCGGACTTCCCGAAACCGTGCCGGTCGTGAAGGCATACTCTTTCTCGCCTGTATATTTTACGCCCGATACTGCATCAAGATAGATTCAACAAGGACGGCAAGCCGATAATATACGATCAATTCGTCCTTATCCGCTCCCGTTGCCTGATTGATCAATTTGGAAATAGTAGTCTTAGCTGTCATAGGAATGATCTCACCGTACGGAAGGGCAACCGTTTTTGCCCGTTTTACCAACTGCGTGCAATACCCCCCTATCATGGAATCCACCACAATCAGTTCAGGGGCGTTCCTGCGTAGAATGGCAGGAATACCTGACACCAAAAATGCTTTCAGTATATACTCATGTTGCTTGTTTTTCATTATACTCACCTGTACCAAAAAGTAATAATCTTGCCTGCCGAAGTAAACATTCCACCTGAACCAGGGGAATAGGTAAAATTCCAAGATACATTTCCATAATTATGGTTGTATGTATATTTCAACACAGAAGAATTTCGATTAGAAAAATTCACTGCATCTTGTGTATATCTAATCATGTTGTTTCCCTTTGTCACCCCCTCACTTATCACATGTTTATTATAATGATATTTCATCGATTGATATCCTGACTTAAAAGTACCACGATCCCAAACTTTTGCAGCCTGTGAAACTTTTACCGCACTACCGAAAGCGCCGGTTATGCCTCCGACAATAGCCCCCGACATGAATCCGCCTGCAGCGCCATCAGCAAATCCGCTCCAAAAATCACTTCCGGAAGTACTTGACATGATACCACCAATCGTCCCCGAAACCAATGCTCCCGAAACGGCACCAATTGTAGCCCCCTTCAAAGCACCCGCCACAATAAAGCCCGCAACGCCAGCAGCGGCTCCGCCGGTAGCAATCGTCGCGATTCCGAGCCCTAAAATGACAGCGCCGCCAATACCCCATTTCAACCAATTCGGCAAGGCGAAATTACCGTTTTCATCGGTCAGATTCACCGGATTATTACTGCAATAGGCAAAGAGGTTATATGCCGCAAAATCGCCGCTGGCGCCGAGATAACCGATATCGTCCGCGTTAATAAACCGCCCGATCTCAGGGTCGTAATACCGGCTCTGCAGGTAGTAGTAACCCGTCTCAGCTGAATCCTGTTATGTACCCCCCGGAGGGGAGGAGAATTTCTCCCCTCCAGGTACCTTTTCAGGCGGTTACCTACTGAAACAGAATGCTGTCTACCAGCAAGCATCGCCGTTGTGATACCACGGCAGCTGTCAGGATATTCCTGAAACCTTTTTGATTAGGAGTATCCCAACAGCCTGCCTTTTGTCCACAAAAGGCGATGCTTACTGGTATTATCATTTCAGCAAAACAATTTGATTTTCAATCGCTTCCCTCAACCATTTTGCAGCGCGATAAATCCTTTCCTTCGGTGATCCGGACGAAATATAAAACTCGCTCCTATATTCATCTACATCATCATACTGAGTGCCAAGCGAATCGGCATCAAAAATTCGTATCCACACAGGACTTTCGATTTTTACGTTTGTTTGATCATCATACAACACCATAATATCTTTCTTTTCGTTGGTCCACGCAATGTAATAATATGCACCATGAACCTGCTTCATATATCTATGGAATCCATATTCTGATTCAAGATAGGCAAAGGCTCTTTTGATGCAATAATATTTGGTCATATCGTCCCTCCTTATTTGTTTACATTAGCCAGACATTATACAGGTATTGATAGCCTTTTGTGAGCGCAACTTCTTTGGCATATGCCCCTGTCAATGCACCGCCGCAATCATAGATAGCGCCTTTTAGAGCCATAACTCCTTTTACAACGCATTTGTTCTGCCACCACCCGACAGTTTCTGCGGCTTTTTTTCCTAGCGTTTTTTCAATGAAACTAAACTCTTTTAATCCAGAATAATGCCGAGTTTTAGCAATTTCTGCAACTTTATCAAACTGGCCCATTTTTCCAATTGTTATACCCGATCTGGCATTTTTTATTGTCCTTGCGGCACCTCCGATTACAGAACCGCCAAGAGCACAAAGTCCGCCCGTCATAAACCCATCGGCAGCACCATCCAAAGCGGCTTTGCCTGCCCCTTTCCATGTGCCGGCAGTAACACGATGTTGTATTGCACCGCTGGCAGCACCACCAATCGTGCTTACAGCTACCCCGATAAGCACGGGAGCAGCAGCGCCACCCGTAGCAACGGTAACTGCAACCGCAGCTACCGTTGCAACTGCGCCAACAACCACCTTTGCCCAGTTCGGCAGGGACCAATTTCCGTCAACATCAAAGCGGTTGACCGGATCATTCATGCAATACGCAAACAGATTGTAGCTCAACACGCTGCCGTCTGCGCCGAGATACTCTGCATCATCCGCGTTAATAAACCGCCCAATCTCAGGGTCGTAATACCGGCTCTGCAGGTAGTAGTAACCCGTCTCGTAATCCCAGTAGTACCCGCGATAGCGGAAGAGGTTATAGGACGTCACCATATTCCGCTCCTGCGTGCTCGCATCGGCGGAAACCGTGGTAACGCAGTTTCCCCAGGCATCGTAGGGTGTAACCGCCGAGCAACTTCCCCGCATCGTCATACATCGCAACGACATCGCCCTGCAGATTCTTCTCAAAGAAGTAACACCGGTACACGCCCTCGGCATCGGAATCCGTGCGGTACTTCAACCCCACGACCGCGCCCGTTTCGTCCCGCAGATACAGGAGGATATCGCCCGTATCCAGTTTCTCGCCCACGATGGCACCGTCCCGCAGCAGGTACTCGGTGAGGACGTTCCCCGCCTCTTTGGAAATGCGGATGCCGTCGGCATTATACCGGTAACTCGCCAGCACCTCCCGCTCGATGCTGCCGCTTGCGGTTTTGATGCATTGGGTCACACACAGGAGCCGCCGCCCCTGCCATGTGTATTCCTGCCACTCCGTACCGCCCGGTTCCGTTATCTTCACCGGGTTGCCGATGGCGTCATAGGTCACGCTCTTGCCGTCATACCCCATGAGAAGATCCCGCCAGCCGGTGGCGGCATAGGTATTCTCCCGGTTCTTGCGCGGGTTTCCTGAAACCGTGCCGGTCGTGAAGGCATACTCTTTTCTGCCAAGGAGGTTGCCCCTCCCGTCATAGGTATAGACCAGCGTCACCCCGAGCGGGCGGTTATCCTCCCGCACCAGTTGCCCGAGATGGTCATAGGCGTAGCGGTACTGTACCGTGCCGCCTGCATCCCGGATCTCCGTGATGTTCCCGCACTTGTCATACGTATATTGCTGAACGTTTCTTACCGTGGCGCCCGCCGCTGTGGTACCGACGGTAGTTTCCGTCCGGCTGACGCGCAGGGTGTCATTCTGATTGTGTTTTTCATACGTATAGGTCGTCTTGCCGTAATAACTGCCGCTGTCCGTCCGAACATCCAGCACCCGTTCGGTCATTCTGCCGATGCGGTCATATGTCGGCGTGGAGCGCCCGCTCATCCCTTCTCCCCAGAAGGAGGTATATGCCACCGTTCCCGTTGCCGTGTAGGCGAAAAAGTTCCCGATTGAATCCCGCCGGACGCCGGCAGGCGTCGGGTAATCCAGCGAGAGCGAGGCGCTG
>CAKSLR010000098.1 GCA_934467435.1 uncultured Eubacteriales bacterium
ATCCTGTATTCCTCAAGGAACTCGCCGTACTTTTCTTCCTCACTGTCGGGCAGGAGGTGAAGGATAATCTCGGTCCCGACCTCTGCCTTTTCGCACGGCTCGACCGTATAACCGTCCGCTCCTTCCGACTTCCATTCCCACGCTTCCTCCGCGCCGAACGCACGCGAGCGGACGGTGATTTGGTCGGCAACCATGAACGCCGAATAGAAACCGACGCCGAACTGCCCGATGATATCCACCTTCTCCTTCGCGTCCTCTGCCTGTTTGAAATCAAACGAGCCGCTCTTTGCGATGGTGCCGAGATTGTTTTCCAGTTCCTCTTTCGTCATGCCGCAGCCGTTATCCCGCACGGTGAGGGTACGTGCCTCCTTATCCGCCGCAAGGAAGATCTCATAGTCCTCCTTTTTCATCGTCACGGCGGCATCGGTCAGAGAACGATAATACAGTTTATCCAGCGCGTCGCTTGCGTTGGAGATCAACTCGCGCAGAAAGATTTCTTTATGCGTATAAATCGAGTTGATCATCATGTCGAGCAGCTTTTTGGATTCGGTTTTGAATTGCTTTTTTGCCATAAAAATCACCTTGTCATTTTATCGAATTAGCACTCAACGCATCCGAGTGCTAAGATTAGTATAGCACGATTTCCAATTTTGTCAAGGGTTTTTTTCGTTTTCTTTTGAAAAAATTGCATTGCGGCAGAAAAAAGGCGCCCTTTTTTCAAAGGGCGCCCTTTTTTATCCCTGCCGACCGAGGAGAGAGAGGAACGCATCCTCGTCTATCACCGCAATGCCGAGTTCATTTGCACGGGTCAGTTTACTGCCCGCCTCTGCCCCTGCGAGCACATAATCGGTCTTGCGGGAAACCGAGGAGGTAACCTTCCCCCCCGCCGCTTTGATCTTTTTTGCCGCCTCATCCCGCGTCAGGGTCGGCAGCGTGCCCGTCAGCACAAAGATCTTGCCGGAAAACACCTGCGAGGTAGGTTTCCCCCCCTTTGCCTCCATGCTCACCCCCGCATCGCGCAGGCGGGCAAGGAGTTGCCGCACATCCGCGCGGGCAAAAAACGCCACCAGATTTTCCGCGGTCACCGTGCCGATATCGGGCACGGCGGAAAAATCCTCTGCCGTGGCGGCAAGGCAGGCATCCATCGTGCCGAAATGCGCGGCAAGCGCCTCCCCCGCCACGGCGCCGACCTGCCGGATGCCGAGGGCAAACAAAAGGCGCCCCAGCCCCGCCGCGCGGGAACGGTCGATGGCGGCAATGAGATTGGCAGCCGATTTTTCTCCCATCCGCTCCAGCCCCGCAATGGCATCAGGGCGCAGGGTATAAAGATCGGCGGCGTCGGAAACCAGCCCCTCTCCGATCAGCAGATCGACAATCTGAGGTCCGAGCCCGTCAATATCCATCGCATCCTTGGATGCGAAGTGAATGAGCGCCCGGCTGCGCTGTGCAGGACAGGCGGGGTTCTCACACCGGTACGCCGCGCCCTCCCCGTCCGCATCCCGCGTAACGGGATGCCCGCAGGAAGGGCAGACTTCCGGCATGGAGAACGGACGTTCCTTTCCCGTTCGTTTTTCGGGGCAGGCGGCAACAATCTCGGGAATAATGTCCCCTGCTTTCTGCAGTACCACAAAATCCCCGATGCGCACATCCTTCTGCCGGATAAAATCCAGGTTGTGCAGCGTGGCGCGGGAAACGGTACTGCCCGCCAGGCGAACGGGGGCAAGGCAGGCGGTGGGGGTCAGAACCCCCGTCCGCCCGACGGCAATCTCAATATCGAGCAGGCGCGTGACCTGCTGCTCGGGCGGATATTTGAAGGCGACCGCCCATTTCGGGGTGCTGGTTCCTTCCCCGAGGATCCGGCGCACGGCAAGCGAATCCGCCTTGATCACCGCGCCGTCCATATCAAAGGGAAAGCCGGGGCGTTTCTTTCCCAGTTCCCGGACATAGGAGAGGATGTCTTCCGTCTCCGACAACACACGGCGGTGCGGCAGCACGCGGAACCCGAGTTCCGAAAGGCGCGTCAGCGTTTCGGTATGGCTCTTCGGCGCGTGACCGTCCGGATAAAGATCCCCTTCCTGATAATTAAAGATAAAGATATCAAGCTGGCGAGAAGCGGTGACGGCGGGATCCAACTGCCGCAGGGAGCCTGCCGCCGCATTGCGGGGGTTGGCAAAGGGGGAAAGCCCCTCTTCGTCCCGCGCCGCATTCAGTACGGCAAACACCTTTTTCGGCATATACACTTCCCCGCGCACGCAGAGATAGGGTAGCGGCTCGGAAAGCGTCAGGGGAATCGACATCACCGTGCGCAGGTTGGCGGTGACATCCTCACCCGTCGTGCCGTCCCCGCGGGTAGCGCCCCGCACAAACCGCCCGTTCTCGTAGGTCAGGGCGACCGAAAGCCCATCGATTTTCGGTTCTACCGAATAGGCGACCTCTTCCCCGAGCGTTGCCCGAACACCGTCCAAAAAGGCGGAAAGTTCCCCCTCGGAAAATACATCCGAAAGGCTGTCCAGGCGCACCCGGTGCGTAAATTTTTCAAATTTATCGGACACCGCCCCGCCGACGCGGTGCGTCGGAGAATCGGGGTCGTCGTACTGTGGGTATGCCGTCTCCAGTTCCGTCAGGCGGCGGAACAGCGCGTCATATTCCGCATCGGAAATTTCGGGCGCGTCATAGACATAGTAGAGCAGCGAGTGGTGGCGCAGCGTCGCGCGCAGCGTTTCCATCTGTGTTTTTATGCTGTCGGATGAAGGCATGGTTTCCCTCCGTAATCCCTATAAAATTCCTTACTATTTTACAACACCGCGCGGGTTTTGTCAAGCAAAACGCGCGGGTGCTGCCGCACCCGCGCGAAAAAACGTCAGACCGAAAGGGAAAGCGATTCGTCCAGCGTGCGGCGAATGGTCATGGCGCTGTGCTTCACCGCTGCTGCCTCATCCGCATCGAGCGGCAGATCAATGACCCGCTTGACCCCGCCGAAACCGACCACCGAGGGAACGCCGAGGCAGATATCCCGCACCCCGTAGTGATTTTCCACCAGCGTGGAAACCGGCAGCACCGAATTCTCGTTGCGCAGAATGCAGCGGGTAATCCGCATGACCGACTGGGCAATGGCGTAGTAGGTTGCCCCTTTTCCTTCAATGATGCGATAGGCACTGTCACGCACCTCCACAAACATCCGCCCGAGCGTTTCCCGCGGGTCACGCATGCCGGACAGACGGCAGAAATCGTAAAGATCAATGCCCGAGATGTTGGCGCTGCTGAACACCGGTACCTCGCTGTCCCCGTGTTCCCCGATAATAAAGGCATGCACATTCCGCGGGTCCACCGATAATTCCGCGCCGATGAGAGATTTGAGCCGCGCCGTATCCAGCACCGTACCGGAACCGATTACCCGCTCCGGGGGATAACCGGATTTTTTCAGCGTATAATAGGTGAGCAGATCAACGGGGTTGGTGACCACCAGCAGAATTGCCTCCCGGTTCACGCGCACGATATTTTCGATGATACCGTCAAAAATCCGCAGATTTTTGGAAAGCAGTTCCAGCCGGCTCTCCCCCGGTTTCTGGTTGGCACCCGCGGCAATGACAATCAGCCCCGCATCGGCAATCTCTTCATAATCCCCTGCCGTAATGCGCATGGGGGCAAGAAAGGGCAGCCCGTGCCCGATGTCGAGCGCCTCGCCCTCCGCTTTTTTGCGGTTGACATCGATCAGCACCATCTCGGAAAACAGCCCGCTCTCGGCATAGGTATAAGCAATGCCGGCGCCGACGAATCCGCAGCCGATCACCGCGCATTTTTCCTGTTTGACCATAGTTTCTCCTTTGCACTTCTATTTTTTCATCAAACAGTATCGGCAAACCAGGAGGGTTTTATGCGAGGGGGTCCTCCGGGTGCGCACCGCACGCCGCCAGTTGTTTTTCCGCCGCCGCCATCCGCACCGCAAGGGCAAGCACCTCACTTGCCGTCCGCACATCCGCCACCGGCGCAAAGGTGGGGGCAAGGCGCAGGTTGCTGTCGTGCGGGTCCTTGCCGTAAGGATAGGTCGCCCCCGCCTCGGTCAGCGTTACGCCCGCGCCGCGGGCAAGGGTATAAACCCGTTTGGCACACCCTTCCGGCACCGTCAGACTGATAAAATAGCCGCCGCGCGGCGTCGTCCATTCGGCGATCCCGCGACCGCCGAGTTCGCGGGAAAGCACCTCTTCCATCGCTTCAAACTTCGGGCGGATGCAATCCGCCTGCCGTCGCATCAGGGCAAGGGTATGCTCCCGGTCCCGTAAAAACATGACGTGCCGCAACTGGTTCAGTTTGTCATAACTGATGATCTGCGTTCCAAGGAGCGGCAGAATCTGCCGCAGGTTCCTCGGGTTTGCCGCAAACATCGCCACCCCCGCGCCGGGAAAGGTGACTTTGGATGTGGAGGTGAAATAGAAGACACGGTCCTCATTCCCATACGTGCGGGCAAGGGCAAACAGATCGGCAAGCGGCGTCCCCTCATCGTAAAGGTCATGAATGGCATAGGCG
>CAKSLR010000099.1 GCA_934467435.1 uncultured Eubacteriales bacterium
GCCGCATCCGCATCGGCGTCACCCATACGGCGGAAAGCAACATGGTCAGCGAGGTGCTTGCGAAGTGTGCGGAAAAGAATCATAATCTCAGCATAACTATGATTACCGACACCATAAAAAATCTTTATGATATGCTGGAAAACTTCGAATTGGACCTTGCCATCACCGAAGAAAAATGTACCCGCAGTGACCTGCGCGCTGTTTTGCTGGATACCGACTGCCTGCTTTGCGCCGTCTCCTGCAACAATCCGCTTGCCAGCGGCAATATCGTCACGCTGGCGGAGTTGCGGCGGGAACGGCTGATTCTGCGGCTGCCGACCTCCTCCACACGGGCACTGCTGGAGGCGGGGCTGACGGGGCTCGGGGAAAGCATGGATGACTTCAACGTGGTACTGGAAGTGGATAACATCGCCACCATCAAAGACCTGGTGCGCAAGGATCTCGGGGTTTCCATTCTGCCGCAAAGCGCCTGTATGCAGGATTTCCGCAAGGGCAAACTTGCGCTCCTGCCGGTAGAGAACCTCAGCATGATCCGCCAGACCGAACTGGTTTACCACAAAACCTTTTCCCACCCGGAAATTCTGAGCGAAATTGCCGCCACCTATACGGATACTGTCCGCATTCCCGGCAAACGCACCTGAAAAACCGCCCCGCGAGAACGCGGGGCGGTTTTTCAGGGATCACGCCTCCCGGCAGGGCGCCCCGCTACAAAGGGAAAGCGGTTCCACCCGCAGCCGGCAGGTCTCCCCTGCCCAGCGGGCGACCTTGACGACCAATCCGCTGCGGGGCGGCAGCGGGAACGCCGTTTTTCGCCCCCTGCCGCCGAACACCACATAAAATCCGTCCCGGGATACCACACGCATCGGGTGGGGGGAGGGATTGATGACGGTAAGCAGCGCCTCCCCTTCCCGCTCGCGGGAAAAGATCAGAAGATCTTTTTCGATATGTAAGAGCCGCAGTGCCGGGGAACGGTAAACCGCCTCTTTCTCCCGCAGCCTGGCAATCCGAATGTGGTAGGCAAGCGTGCCGCCCGGGTTTTCCGGCTCGGCACCGTATTCCTCCCCGTAGCCGTATGCCAATACGCCGGGCAGTGTTCCCGCAATCAGGTAAGCAAGCCGGGAAAGCGCCACCGCATGATCAGGGTCGCCCGCACGGCAGGCGTCGGCAAAGAGCCCGCTCTCATAATCCGAAAGCAGTGCCGGTGTGGTACAGGCAACAAAAGACGGCAGGGCAGGCAGCACCATGCTCAGGTATCGGGCAAGCGGCGCGGTCTCTCCCCGCAGAAGATACCCTTCCAGCGCCTGCCGCAAAACGCGGGAAAGCGGAGCGCCCAGTTCCCACCCCGAGAAGAACCGCCGCCGTACCCCAAAGGCAATGGCATCTGCCCCCGCCTCGGTGGCGCCGAGCAGAAGCGGACACCGGTCCTCCCCCATCGCCGTCATGCTGCCGCGCAGGGCAGAAAGAAACGTATCGCCGAAGCGGTCTGCCGCGCGCAGCACGAAACCGCCGCCGGGTTCTCCGCTGTAACGCGATACCACGCCCCCTTCCCCGAAAAAGAAAGCCGGGCAAACGGCATCTTCCCCATCGGATAGTTGCGGGCTGTTCCAGAACGCCATGCGCGCATCCGGCTCGCCGCCGGAGGAGTCGCACGCCCCGTCACGGGTATCCCGCACGAACATACCGCCCCCTTCCCGCGCGCCGGAAACAAGAAGAAAATCATAAAGAATCTGTATGGAAAATTGCCGTGCGGCGGGAAGAAAAGCGGACAGCAGCGCGGAGGGAGCGCTGCCCCCTTCCTTTTCTTCCCCGCACGGCGGAGCCAGCCACAAAGCGCGCACCCCAAGCCCGGAAAGGTGCGCAAAGAACGATAAAAAGTCCCTGCCGTATTCCGAAGCCACCCGGGGCAGCAGAGAGAGCGGAAGCACAAAAAGCGATCCGCCGAAAAGCCACGTGGGCGCGGGATAGGCACTCTCGGCAAAAAAGAGGGAAAATGCATCTCCCTCCTCACGAAGATGGAAAGAGAGACTTCCGTCCGCCTCCTGCCGCGTACCGCAACGCCCGTAAAGACCATCCACCGTCAGGCGGCAAAGCAAAACACCGCCCTGCGGCAGAAAGCCGGCGGAATCCACGAGTGCCGCATAGCGATCGGTTCCCTTCTCACTGCCGCAATAGCGCAGAGGGAGCGTGGTGGTCTCCCGCCCGTCCCGCGCCACCGAAAGCGCCGCACAAACCGTGCCGAGTTCCCGCGGCAGACGCAGGCAAACCCCGACAAGGGCTGCCGTTGCATAGGCACGGCGCAGACCGACCTCGTCCCCGTTTTCGGTAAAAATCAGACTTCCCCGCAAATGGGAAAGCCGATCGGTATCCGGTTTCCACTCTAACATGATGCGCTCCCCTCTCCGTCCGCCAAATGCGTTTCGGGTGTAAAATCCGTCAAAGAGACAGCAAGGCACAGTGCCGGGTCGTGCCGCCGCAAAAGAACACCGCTCAGCGCCGGCAAATCCATCGTAAGATAGGGATTTCCCCCATCGTCTTTTTCGGTCGGGTAAGCGGTCTTTCCCGGTGCGGTGCCCGTAGAAAAGACCACATCGTAAACCCCGTGTTCGGGAAGCGGCAGTCGGTAAGCAGGACGATCGGCACCGCTGAAACTGATGAGTACGATGATTTCCTCCCCCGCAAGGCTGCGACGGCGGTAAGCCACCGTGTTGCCGTCCGCATCGTCCGGATCAATCCAGAGGAAGCCGTCGGGCGTGAAATCCGCCTCCCACAGGGCGGGAGTCGCCAGGTAAAACCGGTTGAGGGCGGCAACATATTCCCGCAGGGAGCGATGCCCCTCGTCCCCGAGGGCGGAAAAATCCAGCCCCACCCGGTAGTCCCATTCCCCTTCTTTGCCGTATTCCGTTCCCATGAACAGCATCTTCTTGCCGGGGAAGGTCATAAGAAACAGGAGTGCCGCCCGCAGGGTACGGTATTTGTCCCACGCGCTGCCCGGAATTTTCCCGTACAAAGACCCCTTCCCATAGACGACCTCATCATGGGAAACCGGCAGGATAAAATGTTCGCTGTACGCATACATCATCGGAAAGGTCAGGGCGGCGTGGTGATAGCGGCGAAAAATCGGGTCCTTTTGCAGATAGGCGAAAAAGTCGTTCGCGAACCCCATATTCCACTTCAGGGAAAAGCCCAGTCCGCCTTCCTCTACCGGCGCTGTCACGCCGGGAAAGGCAGTGGACTCCTCGGCAATCATCAGGGCATCGGGGAATTCTTCCCGCACAGCTCCGTTCAGTTTGCGAAAGAACGCAATCGCCTCTAAATTCTCGCGCCCGCCGTAAGAATTCGGAAACCATTCTCCCTCCCCGCGGTCATAATCCCGGTAGAGCATGGAGGCAACCGCATCCACCCGCAGCCCGTCCAGATGGAACTCCCGCAGCCAATACAGGGCATTGGAAACGAGGAAGGATTGCACCTCTTCCCGCCCCACGTCAAAATAGCGTGTCCCCCACCCGCGCGATTCCATGCGGTCGTGCCCCTGATATTCGTAGGTCGGTCCGCCGTCAAACTCAAACAGCCCCCATGCGTCTTTCGGAAAGTGGGCGGGCACCCAGTCCATGAGTACCCCGACCCCGGCATTGTGCAGATGATCGACCAAATAGCGAAAATCGTCCGGGCTGCCGAAGCGGGGGGTCGGCGCATAGTACGCACAGATCTGATACCCCCAGGAGCCGTCGTACGGATATTCCGCCATCGGCATCAGTTCCACATGCGTAAAGCCCATATATTTGACATAGGAAACCAGCGTATCCGCCAGTTCCCGATACGTGTAATACCGTCCGTCCCGGTGCCGCGCAAACGAGGCGGCGTGCAGTTCATAGATAGAAAGCGGCGCGGCAAACGGAACCCCGTTCTTTTTCCCGAAGCACCGCGCACGCTCCTCCATCCATTCCCCGTCCGAAAAACAAAATTCCGATGGGTCGCAGACCACAGAGGCGCCACCGGCGCCCCCCTCGGAGCGGAAGGCATACGGGTCGCCTTTCAGAATCACACGCCCGTCTTTGGCAGTGATACGGAATTTATAATAACTGCCGGGGGCAACGAGATCGGCAGGCACGCTGCCGCCATATATCCCCTTTTCGCTTTCGCGGGAAAGCGGAACACCTTCTCCCCATCCGCAAAAATCCCCCGTCACCGAGACGGCAGCGGCGTTCGGCGCCCAGGTACGGAACAGGTAGCCATCCCCCGCAGGGGTGCGATGGCAGCCGAGGTAATCATAAGCATGAAAATTGGTTCCCTGATGGAACAAATATTCAGGCAGAGCGGTTTCCTTTCTGTTCATGACAACTCCTGATGTTTTCGTTTTTCTATATTTTAACAAATTCCGCTTGTCAAACGATGACGGAACCGGGGCAAAAAAGAAGGAAAATCC
>CAKSLR010000100.1 GCA_934467435.1 uncultured Eubacteriales bacterium
GCCTACCATGCCCTTGATGTAATGCACGCCGTATTCTTCAACGGCGCGGCGGTAGAACTCGTCAAAGTTCTTGCCGGGGGTACGCACGTCAATGTAGAACACATAGACCTCGGTATCAGGGTATTTATCCCGGATCAGCATGGCGTGCTTTGCCGTGTACATGCAGCAGATTTTCGAGCAGTATTCTTTACCCTTTTCGGCGCAGGCGGCACAGCGGGAGCCGACGCACTGGACAAACACAATGGTGTGCGGGTGCTTGCCGTCCGAGGGGCGAAGCAATGTACCGCCGGTCGGACCCGCCGCGTTCATGAGACGTTCCAGTTCCAGCGAGGTGATGACGTCCTTTGACTGTGCATAGGCAAATTCGTCGAATTTCTCCATCGAGATGGGGTTGAAGCCGGTTGCCACCACAATGGCGCCGTACTTTTCTTCTATATATTCATCCTTTGCCTTGTAGTCAATCGCGCCGGCGCCGCAGACCTTCGAGCAAACGCCGCACTTGCCGGTTTTCAGCATGGTGCAGTAGTTCGGGTCGATGGTCGCCACTTTCGGCACTGCCTGGGCAAAGGGAATGTAGATGGCATGGCGGTTGTCCATGCCCAGATTGAATTCGTTCGGTACTTTTTTCTGCGGGCACTTTTCGGTGCAAAGACCGCAGCCGGTACAAAGGTCTTCCCGCACATAACGTGCTTTCCGCTTGATGGTAACGTCAAAATTGCCGACAAAGCCGCCGACTTTCGTGACCTCGGAATAAGAGAAAATCCGGATGTTTTCGTTCTGTGCCACATCCACCATCTTCGGCGTCAGAATACAGGCGGCGCAGTCGAGGGTAGGGAAGGTCTTATCCAGTTGTGCCATTTTGCCGCCGATGGTCGGTTTGGTTTCGACAATATCCACCGGGAACCCGGCATCGGCAATATCCAGCGCTGTCTGAATTCCGGCAATGCCGCCGCCGATGACCAGCGCCCGCTTGACCACCGGGCTTTCCCCCGGGGTGAGCGGCGCGTTAAGCTGTACCTTCGCCACGGCAGCCCGCGCGAGGATAATGGCTTTTTCGGTGCCGGTCGCCATATCTTTATGTACCCACGAACATTGTTCGCGGATATTGGCAATCTCTACCATATAGGGGTTCAGCCCCGCGGCGGCAGCCGTCCGGCGGAAGGTTGCCTCATGCATCCGGGGGGAGCAGGAGCAGACCACGATTCCGCTGAGACGGTGTTCTTTCACCGCTTCGATAATCATGCTCTGTCCCGCCTGGGAACACATATAAGGGTAGTCGGTGGCAAATACCACGCCGGGGGCACTCTTCAGCGCCTCTGCCACTGCACTGACATCCACGGTGCCCGCGATGTTGGTGCCGCAATGGCAGACAAATACTCCGATTCTTTGCATGATGTTCTGTTTTCCCCCTTATTTCGCGTATTTGCGCATGGCGCTGACGATGGCCTGCTGCGGCATATCCTCATCCAGCAGCGCGGGAATTTCGTCGGGCGTCAGGTGATTTTTTCCCTTCGGGCGGATGGCGGTCAGGCGGATTGCCTCAATCAGTTTCGCCGGCTCCACCCCGCGCGGGCAGCGGTCTACGCACGCGAAGCAGGAAAGGCATTTGTAAAGGGAATCGGACGCGAGCAGCGGCGCGATGTCCCCCGTTTCCACCATATAAACGAACTGGTGGGGGTGGTATTCCATTTCCCCATAGGACGGGCAGGTTGCCGAGCATTTTCCGCAACGCATGCAGCGCAGGGGGTTCACCCCGCTGATGCGGAGAATCTCGTCCCGCATGGTTTTTTCTTTATCCCCCATAGGTATCCTCCTTCACGCCAAGGGCAATGGCAAGCAATTCGGTAAAATAGAGCACCGGAACGGGACTCTCTGCCCGTACCAGATTGTATTTGCAAAGCGGGCAGGCGGTTACCATCGCCTCTGCCCCGTGGGCAGCGGCGCTTTCACTGACGGCGCCGGCGTTCTTTTTCGCCTGCTCCCCGTTCTCCAGCACCACATAACCGCCGCAGCATTCGTTGCGGCGCGGGTAAATGACGGGTTCCGCACCGAGCGCACGGATGAAATCTTCCATAATACGCGGGTTTTCCGCATCGTCCATCCGCATGACACCGCTCGGACGCAAAAGAAGGCAACCGTAGTACGCGGCAATCCGTCTGCCCGTGAGCGGGTGGGTGACTGCGGCACGCAATTTGTCAAAGCCGACAACATCCCGCAAAAGTTCGAGGTAGTGATAGACCGTGGTTTCCCCTTGGTAGGGAGCGGGGGCGTTTTTATCCTGTGCCATGTAGGTGTTGACGCGGGCGGCAAACGTCTTGTCGCTCTGCATCATATGATTGGTCTGTTTGATGACATTGTGGCAGGCGGAGCAGACAGTCACCAGCGGCTCCCCTCTCTTTTTTGCCGCCGCGAGGGCGCGCACGCTCGAAAGTTTGGTCGCAATCTCGTCCGTTCCGTGAATGAAAACGCCGCCGCAGCACTGCCAGTCATCAATCTCGCAAAGTTCGACCCCGAGAATTTCGGCGCACTTCCGCGCATCGGCATCTAAATCTTTTGCCTTGGTGCGCAGCGTGCAGCCGGGAAAATAACTGACTTTCATTTGTTTACCTCATATCCGGAATTCCCCGTCAGACCATCTCTTCGGGGTGGAACACCTCGTCAAACTTCTCGGCACTCAAAAAGCCGAGTGCCACGCACGCTTCCTTCAGGGAGATGTTGTCGCGGTAAGCCTTTTTCGCGGTCTTTGCCGCATTTTCGTAGCCGATGTAGGGGTTCAGCGCGGTCACCAGCATCAGGGAGTTGTGCAGGTTGTGGTACATTTTTTCGCGGTTGGCGGTAATGCCGACGGCGCAGTTGTCGGTAAAGGAGACAATCGCCTCGGCCAGCAGGCGGGCAGATTGCAGGAAGTTGTAAATCGCAACCGGCATAAAGACGTTCAATTCAAAATTCCCCTGCGATGCTGCCATACCGACCGCCACATCGTTACCCATGACCTGCACGGCAACCATGGTCACCGCTTCACACTGGGTGGGATTGACCTTGCCCGGCATGATGGAAGAACCCGGCTCGTTTTCGGGGATGTGAATTTCCCCGAGGCCGTCCCGCGGTCCGCTTGCCAGCCAGCGCACATCGTTGGCAATTTTCATCATATCGCAGGCGGTCGCCTTGATGGCGCCGTGGGCGAATACCAACTCGTCTTTGGAGGTCAGGGCGTGGAACTTGTTTGTCGCCGTTACAAACGGCTTGCCCGTGAGAGACGCGACTTTTGCCGCTACCAGTTCGGAAAAGCCCTTCGGTGCGTTCAGCCCCGTTCCGACGGCGGTACCGCCGAGGGCGAGTTCATACAGCGGAGGAAGCGCCAGTTTCAGCAGCGCCACATCCTTTTCCAGGCTGGCGCGCCAGCCGGAAATCTCCTGGCTGAATGCAATCGGGGTTGCATCCTGCAGGTGCGTTCTGCCGGACTTGACGATGCCGGCATTTTCTTTTTCCAGCCGATAAAAAACGGCAATCAGCCCTTCCATGGCGGGCAGCAGTTTGTCCTCGATGGCAAGGACGGCGGAGATGTGCATGGCGGTGGGGAAGGTGTCGTTGGACGACTGGCTCATGTTGATGTCATCGTTCGGGTGACAGAGTTTTTCCCCCGCCAGCTGGTTGGCGCGGTTGGCAATGACCTCGTTTGCGTTCATGTTGGACTGGGTGCCAGAACCGGTCTGCCACACCACCAGCGGGAAGTGGTCGTTCAGCGCACCGGAGATCACTTCGTCACACGCCGCCTCAATGGCGCGCAGTTTGGCTTCGGTCATTTTTTCGGGTTTCAGTTCGGCATTGGCGAGTGCCGCTGCCTTTTTCAGGATGCCGAATGCATGCGTGATCTCCCGCGGCATGGTTTCAATCCCCACGCCGATCCGGAAGTTTTCGTGGCTCCGCTCGGTCTGCGCCGCCCACAGGCGGTCGGCAGGGACCTTCACTTCCCCCATCGAATCATGTTCCATGCGATACTCCATTTTCTTTTCCGCCTTTCCCTTAAATGTGCAGACCGCGGATGACTTCCTTCAGCGTCTCGGCACTCTTTTGCAGTTTTTTCACCTCTTCTTCGGTCAGAGGAATGTTGACTTTGCCGCGCACGCCGTCCTGCCCGACGATGTTCAAGGTGCTGAGGCAGACATCTTGAATGCCGTATTCCCCGTGCATCATGGTGGAAACGGTCATGGTTGTATCG
>CAKSLR010000101.1 GCA_934467435.1 uncultured Eubacteriales bacterium
TCATGACGGTAACGATAGACTCCTGTATATGCAAGTGAAATAAAATCGGAGATCAGATGTCATCGGTTTCATCGAACAAGTTCGGCTGTTTGCCGGGGGCAACGGTGGTCGGGTAGGGAAGGCCCAGGTGGTTATACGCCTGTGCCGTGGCACAGCGACCGCGCGGCGTCCGGCTGAGGTACCCGATCTGGAGAAGGTACGGCTCATAAACGTCCTCGATGGTAACGGCTTCTTCCCCAATGGTGGCAGCCAGCGTTTCCACACCGACCGGACCGCCGCCGTAGTATTTGATAATGGCTTCCAGCATTCGCCGGTCGGTGTTGTCCAGCCCGAGTTCATCAATCTCCAGCAGGGAAAGCCCCAGCCGCGCCAGTTCCCCGGTGATTCTGCCGTCGCCTTTTACAAGGGCAAAATCCCGCATCCGTTTGAGCAGCCGGTTGGCGATCCGGGGCGTGCCGCGGGAGCGGGAAGCCAGTTCCCGTGCGCCGTCTGCGTCGATTTCAATCCCGAGAATGGAGGCAGAGCGGGTTACGATGGAGGCGAGTTCCTCCGGCGTGTAGAGTTCCAGTTTCAGAATCACGCCGAACCGATCCCGCAGCGGCGTGGAAAGCTGACCGGCACGGGTCGTGGCACCGATGAGCGTAAATTTCGGAATCGGCAGACGGATGCTGCGCGCACTCGGACCCTTGCCGATGATAATGTCGAGGGCATAGTCCTCCATCGCGGGGTAGAGGATTTCCTCTACCTGGCGGGGAAGGCGGTGAATTTCGTCAATAAACAGCACATCCCCCGGCGCAAGGTTAGTCAGAATGGCGGCGAGGTCACCCTGCTTTTCAATGGCAGGACCGGAGGTGGTGCGCAGGTTGACCCCCATCTCATTGGCGATAATGGCGGAAAGGGTGGTTTTCCCCAGCCCCGGCGGACCGTAAAGCAACACATGGTCAAGGGAATCCCCTCGCAGTTTGGCGGAGTCGATATAGACACGCAAGTTTTCCTTTGCCTTGACCTGCCCTGTGTAATCTTCCAGCGTGCGCGGGCGCAGGGAAGGTTCGTTCTCCGCATCGGAGGGAAGCGCCTCCTGCGAGACAATGCGATTTTCAAAATCAAATTCTTCCAGTTCGTTTGGCATAGTGCATCCTCCGGAAAATCAGGACTTCGAGAAATATTTCAGGGCAGCCGTAATCATTTCTTCCACCGACATCGTGGGCGTGCCGACACGGCGCAACGCATCGGTGACCTCCGCCCGGCCGTATCCGAGTACGGTCAGCGCCTCGGCAGCCTCGCTGAGTTTTCCCCCGGCGGGGGCATCGGCAACCGCGCCTTCGCCTTTCGGCACAGCCGCGGCAGAGGGCAGTACGCCTTTGTATTTATCGTGCAGTTCCAGTACGATCCGCGCAGCGGTTTTGGCGCCGACACCGCTGGCGCGGGAAATGGCTTTGGTATCTTCGGTTGCTACGGCGAGGGCAAGCTTTTCGGGGGTAAGCAGGGAAAGAACCGCCATCGCGGCTTTCGGTCCGACGCCTGACACCGCAATCAGCATACGGAAGGCGGCAAGTTCTTCTTCATCGTGAAATCCGAACAGCTCCACATCGTCTTCCCGCACCTGCAGGTAGGTGTATAGCTTGGCGTGTTTTCCTTTCGCCGGCATCCCGAGGGCGTCAGATGTGGTGCGGCTGACGGTCAGACGATAGCCGACCCCACCGCAATCCACCACCACAAAATTTTCTTCCGCATGGATGTATTCGCCCGCAATGTGATAAAACATAGAAACTTCCTCGTTATTCTTGGTTTTTTGGCGGCAGTTTGGCACGTACCGCCCGTTCCAGTTTCAGCCGATCCAGTACCATATCCCGTCCGCAGGTTTCGCAGATTACGCGCACATCGCTTGCCGCACGGTGCACAAGAAAGATCTTTCCGCCGCAGGGGTGGGGCTTCTTCAGTTCCAGGCGGTCGCCCGGTGCCAGTTGCAGAATCTTCTCCGGCATGTCTTACGCCTCCCCGGACGGAGGTTCGGTCCCGTCCTGCGTGGTGGCGGAATCTTCCGCGTCCCCAACCTGCTCTTCGGTGTCTGCATATTCTTCGTCACCCTTTGCGCCGGTCGTATCACTTTCGTCGTTGCCCTTGGTTTCCGTGTGCGGTTTTTCTTTTGGCGCACGGGAGAGAAGCCATTCGTCCGAAAGGTAATTCGGTTCGGCGGGGATGCACTCCCGGCAGAAGAAAAGGGAAAGAAACCGGGAAAGCGCGCTTTCGTTTGCGGGGTGCAGGATGCCGCGCCGCCAGAGTTCCTCTATCAGGACGAGCAGAAGGAAAAGCGCAAGCGAAAGAAGTGAAATGCATTTGCCGCGTACATAGCAGGTGGGGCGATAAACCATCTCAATGGTGTGTTCCCCTTCCGCAATATCGAAGGCGAGCAGGGCATCCAGCGTCATATACGGGGTAACGGGCGTGCCATCCACGTGAATCTGCCAGCCGGCATCGTAGGGGATGGTCGTTTGCACGACCGTTTGCCCTTCACCGGCGGTCAGGGTGCCGGTGAAGGCGTCTTCGGTATAGGAGGTGATGCGGAAGTTACCTGCAGTAAGGGCACGCATACTTTCGGTAACCGCTTCGGCGTCCTCCTGATAGAAGCAGACGCTGTCAACGGGGTAATAGAAGAAGGAGCATTTTTCCATCCGCACGGTGACGTGCAACTCATCCCCCGTCTCCCGGTATCCGAGGCTCTTGACATAGTCAAGGTCACTGCCGTCGAGGGAGCCGTAATATTCCCCGTTGACATAAACGGTGACGTCGTTTGGGTATTCGGTCGGAATGTAGAAGTACAGGATGCCGTCATGCTCTACGGTAATATCAAAGGTCAGCCCGGATTCGGGGGCAAAAAGATCGCCCGCGTCGATTTCGCCCGCTTCAATCTTTTCCTTGTTTTCCATATAGACATCGGAGAGCAGTTCATAATACAGTACCTTGTCGCTACCGAGTTCCATCAGTTCGTAGCGGACATGGTCAAATTCCGCCTGTGCTTTCAGGGGAAGGTAGAGAGGACGGTCGCTTCCCGTCATGGCGGCGACCCAGAGGTTCTGCCGCTCCAGCGGGTGCAGCGTGGGGGATGTAATGTCGCAGGTGCGGACCGCTTCGCGGGCAGCGTAGGCAAGGGAAAGCGCGTAGGGGGTGCGGTAAACCGAGTGGTTTTCGTCATCATACACCGAAACATACCCGTCCTGCGGGCAGTGATAGGTGGGCGTGATGATATAACGGATGCCGAGCAGGGAATCCAGGGTCATGGTGCTGCCTTTGTACTCCGACCAGTGCGATGTGGCAAGCAGCCCCATGCGGTTGAGGAAACGGAGCGTGGCTGTATTCAGGGTAGAGGTCGAGTTGGTCACGCCGCGATAGCCGAGTTCCATGACATCGTTGGTCACGCGGTGATCGGTCGTTTCCATACGGTAGAAGGAATCGTCCATCCCTTTGATAAAAGAGACGGCAGTACCGGTTGTTTCGTGATATTTGACATACGACTCCCGCGTGGTGCTGCCGACATCCGCATGCAGGCAGTAGAGTTGCCAGGTCCCGTTATAAAACAATTCGGCAATGACCACAAGCAGGGCGAGGGAGGAAAAAAACGGGCGTGCGATTTCGCCGCGGCGGCGCAGGCAAAGCAGCAACATCGTCAGTGCGGCGACCAGCAAAAGACTGACCGCCATTGCCGTGAGAGAGAAATTCCTGTACTGCATGGCACCGGCTAAGGCGATCATGGCGCACAGAACCACCGCCACCGAAAGAATCTGCCGCTCGGTTACATCGGAAATCCGTGCAAAGGCGCGGGTGGCAAGCACCAAAAGAATGAAGCAGAGAAAGAAACTGTAACGGTAGTTCAGCCAGTTCGGTGCCTGTCCGCCGTGCCACAGCATATCAAGGGAACTGACCGACATGGATACATAAAATACCAAAAGAAAAACAAAGGAGGCAATGCGCTCTCCACGGCGGAAACGTCGGTTCAGAAAATACAGCGGCAAAAGCAACAGGGTCAGAATGCCGCAATAGAGGAAGGGGATGTTCCCGTGCGCTCCGTCATAGGCGGCGGGCAGTAGTTTGGAAAGCCCCTCCGCCAGGTCAAACCGGACAAAGAAGGACAGCGGCTGTCCGTTGCCTTGGGCCACTGCCGCAAACAGGGGCAGCAGCACAACCA
>CAKSLR010000102.1 GCA_934467435.1 uncultured Eubacteriales bacterium
CAAAAAATGCCCCCGACCGCCGGTCGGGGGCATTTGTTATTTTTCTTCCGTTTGCCAGGAAAACGCACCGGTAAGAAGCGTTGCGGTGTTCTCGGCAACCGTGAGAATACCGCCTTCGGTCTGACCGATCCGCTCCCTGCCGTCCGGCAGAACAATTTTGCACGGGCAATGCTGCACCGACGTAATAAAGGGGGCATGCCCTGCCAAAACGGCAAGGTCACCGTCCGCGCCGCGCAGCGTCAGCATGTCGGCTTCCCCGTCAAAAAAGTTGCCGTCCGGCGACGTGATGACCACGCGAAAGGTGCTCATTTTGCCACCTTCTTCGCTTTTTCCACTGCCTCATCAATCGTTCCGACAAAGAGGAACGCCGACTCGGGCAAATCGTCATGCTTGCCCTCGATGATCTCGCGGAATCCGCGGATGGTCTCCGCAAGCGGCACGTAGGTGCCGGGGATGCCGGTAAACTTCTCGGACACGGTAAAGGGCTGGGAAAGAAAACGCTGAATCTTTCTTGCCCGCTGTACCAGCATTTTATCCTCATCCGAAAGTTCGTCCATCCCCATGATGGCGATGATATCCATCAGTTCCTGATACCGTTGCAAAATACGCTGTACTTCACGCGCAACGGCGTAATGCTCCTCGCCCAGCACGTCGGGCGAAAGAATCCGGCTGGTGGATTCCAGCGGATCCACCGCAGGATAAATCCCCTGCGATGCAATGCTGCGCGCCAGCACCGTCGTTGCGTCCAGATGGGCAAACGTCGTTGCCGGGGCAGGGTCAGTCAGGTCATCTGCCGGCACATAAACCGCCTGTACGGAGGTGATGGAGCCTTTTTTGGTCGAGGTGATGCGCTCTTGCAGGGCGCCCATCTCATTTGCCAGCGTAGGCTGATAACCAACGGCAGACGGCATCCGCCCGAGCAGTGCCGAAACCTCACTGCCCGCCTGAGTAAAGCGAAAGATATTATCAATGAACAGCAGCACATCCTGCCCTTCGTGATCGCGGAAGTACTCTGCCATGGTCAGCCCCGAAAGCCCCACGCGCATACGCGCCCCAGGCGGCTCGTTCATCTGCCCGTAGACCAGGGCGGTGCTGGCAAGTACGCCAGACTGTTTCATTTCGTTATAGAGGTCATTCCCTTCCCGCGTGCGTTCGCCCACACCCGTAAAGACCGAAAGACCGCCGTGGCGCTTTGCCACGTTATTGATGAGTTCCATAATCAGCACGGTTTTGCCGACACCGGCGCCGCCGAAAAGACCGATCTTACCGCCCTTGGAATACGGACAGATCAGGTCAATGACTTTAATACCGGTTTCAAGAATCTCTGTGGAAGTCGAGAGTTCTTCATACGCCGGCGCGGGGCGATGAATGTTCCAACGCTCCGCACTTTCCGGGGCGGGTTTGTTATCCACGGCATCGCCCAGCACATTGAAGATTCTGCCGAGCGTTTCTTTTCCGACGGGAACGCTGATCGGTTTGCCCGTATCGGTCACTGCGGTATCCCGCCGCAGCCCGTCGGTAGAGGACATGGCAATGCAGCGAACGGTATTGTCCCCGATGTGCTGCGCAACCTCCACCGTCAATGTCCGCTCCCCGACGGGAACGGTCAGGGCATTGAAAATGGCGGGCATCACGCCGTCTTCAAACAGCACGTCCACCACAGGTCCCATGACCTGACTGACTTTTCCTTTATGCAAATCTGCCACTTGACTCTCCTTTCACGTCATGCGTCGCTTCCGGCAACGATTTCGGTAATTTCCTGCGTAATGGCGCCCTGCCGCGCGCGGTTATACTGCAACTGCAGCGCATCGATCATGGCAGCGGCATTCTTTCCGGCACTGTCCATGGCGGTACGGCGTGCCGCAACCTCACAGGCAAAACTCTCCCGCACGGCAGCCATGATACTGCCCGCAATCAACTCGGGTACCGCGCCCGAAAGAATCGTCTCTTCATCCGGCTCAAACACGGCACTCCGTGTCTTTTTCCCCTCCGGCAGGGAAAGCGGCAACAGAAAACGCACATACGGTTCCTGCGTCAGCATGGAAACATAACGTGTGCCGACAATACCGAGCCGACCGTAGGAACCGGCAAGAAAATCCCGGCAGAGTTCCTCTGCCATCGTGTGCGCCTCTGCCGCCGAAAAATGCTCCGAGGAAACCACAGGCTTCCCGAACCGGTCACAGGCACGTTTGCCGAGCGGAAGGATCTCTGCCGCGGGATAGTCCCGCACCAGCCGAAAAACATTGGCGTTATACCCGCCGGCAAGCCCGCGGTCGCCCGCAATGACAATCAGGCGCGTACCCTCCCCCGCAGATTTCAGGTACGGACTTCTCGCACACTCGGGGCAGGAAAGCAGCGTGTCGGCAATCTCGGACAGCGTTTGGTCGTAGGCGCGGCTGCGCAACATCGCTTCACTTGCCCGGCGGATCTTGGAAGAAGCGACCAGACCCATCGCCCGCGTCAGGTGCATGGTGGAATCCACACTCCGCATGCGGGTACGCAGTGCTTTGATATCCGCTCCCATACCGTCACTCCATTTCCGAAAGCACGCGCTCTAACGCTGCTACATCGCTCTCATCGAAGAACCCTGCCTCAAACCGGAGAAGAAGGGCCTCGTGCTCGTTTTCCATCTTCTCAAACAGACGCGCTTCATATTCCCGCACCCTATCGGTCGGCGTCTTATCCAAAAAGCCGTGAACCACTGCGTAAAGAATCGCCACCTGGCAACCGACGCGAACCGGGGAATTCCGCTTTTGCTTCAGCACCTCAACAATGCGCTCGCCGAGTGCCAGCCGCGCACGGGTATCCGCATCCAGATCGCTGCCGAACTGGGCAAACGATTGCAGTTCCCGATACTGGGAATAGAGCAGTTTCAGTTCGCCCGACACTTTTTTCATCGCTTTGAGCTGAGCCGAACCGCCGACGCGGCTGACCGAAATACCGGGGTTGATTGCCGGCATGATACCGGCGTGAAACAACTCGGTCTCAAGGAAAATTTGCCCGTCTGTAATGGAAATGACGTTGGTAGGAATATAGGCGGAAACGTCGCCCGCCTGCGTTTCGATAATCGGCAGCGCAGTAATCGAACCGCCGCCGTATTCGGGGGCAACACACGCCGCACGCTCCAGCAGCCGGGAATGCAGGTAAAACACGTCACCGGGATAGGCTTCTCTGCCCGGCGGACGGCGGATCAACAGAGAGAGGGCACGGTATGCCACCGCGTGTTTGGAAAGGTCGTCATACACAATGAGGACGTCTTTTCCCTGCTCGCGGAAGTACTCTGCCATGGCACAGCCCGCATAGGGGGCGATATACTGAAGCGGCGCACTCTCGGATGCCGAGGCGGAAACGATAATCGTATATGCCATTGCCCCTGCGTGACTCAGTTCGTTCGCAATCTGTACAACGGAAGTACTCTTCTGCCCAATGGCAACATAAATGCAGAGTACCCCGCTGTTCTTCTGGTTGATGATGGTATCCACCGCAATCGCGGTTTTGCCGGTCTGGCGGTCACCGATAATCAACTCACGCTGCCCTCTGCCGATCGGAATCATGCCGTCAATCGCCTTAATGCCGGTCTGCAGCGGAACCGAGACGCTCTGCCGTTCGATAATACCGGGTGCCTCCGCTTCAATCGGGCGGACTTCGGTCGTAGGAACGGGTCCTTTCCCGTCAATCGGATCCCCGAGCGCGTTGACCACTCTGCCGAGCAGCCCTTCGCCTACGGGAACGGAGACGACGCGCCCCGTCCGCCTGACCTGTGTTCCCTCACGAATATCATTGCGGTCGGACAAAACAGCAACCGAAACCGTCTCGTTTTCCAGGTTCTGTGCCATGCCGTAACTACCGTCCTCAAACGCAAGAAGTTCGCCCGACATACAGTTCCGCAGCCCATAAACACGTGCAATGCCGTCACCGACCAAAATCACCGTGCCGGTTTCCGTCATCTGCGTGCGGGACTGATAATTCCGAATCTGCTCTTTAATAATACTGCCGATCTCTTCCGGGTTCATGCTCATTTGCCGATCACCTCCTTTGTCTCTTTTAATTGATGACGCAGACTGCCGTCAATCACCTTATCGTCCATATACACAATAAGACCGCCAAGCAGCCCCTCGTCCGTTTCGTAATGTGCCGCTACACGGTGCCCAC
>CAKSLR010000103.1 GCA_934467435.1 uncultured Eubacteriales bacterium
CCATGTACAGGCGCTTTACCGCGGCGGGTTTTACCGCGGCGGTCCCCTGATGCTTTCCGCCATCAGCGAGATCGAACAGGCAATGTGGGATATCAAGGGAAAATACTACCACTGCCCCGTGTATGAGATGCTCGGCGACATCGCGGAATTGGAAGACATTGCAAACGCCGCCTGGCACCTGGGAAGCGAAGAATCCCGCAACACCACCGGCACCGAACTGGTGGTAGACGGCGGTATGCTTGCCCAACTGACACCGAACACCGAACGCAAGCTCTGATACGGTTCCCGAAAAATCTCCCGCGCCGCCCCCGGCGCGGGAGATTTTTTCAAAGGAAAGGGTTTACAAGCAGGGGGGAATATGTTACAATATATTCGGTTTTTCGTAGGAGGTGTGTCGTGCCGTATTTGCTTTTGGGGGTCATGGTACTTTGTTATGCGCTGCAATCGCTGTTTGAGCGGCTGTATGCGGGAAACTGTGAAGGGGACGGGCGTGAGGCGTCGCTTCGGTTCGCGATTCTTTTCGGCATTTTCATCGGCATTCTCACCTTTGCGGCGAGCGCACTCAGCGGCGGAATTTCCTTTTCCCCATCGCGCCGGACGTTGTGGTTTGCCCTTCTGAATGCCGCGGTGCTCGTCATCTTTCATCTTTCCCAGATCGGCGCCACGACCCGCGGCTCCTACGCCATCGCCAATCTTTGCATGCTGTTTGGCGGCATTCTTTTGCCGATGATCGTCTCGCTCACCCAAATGGGGCAGGCGCTGACGGTTCTGCAGATCATAGCGGTGGTTCTCATGTGCCTTTCTTTTCTTCTGCTCAACTGCCAGGGTCTTTCGCTTGGCGGAACCAAAAAGGGATTCTGGTTCTGCTGCATTGCGCTCGCGCTCTCGAACGGCGCGTACGGTTCGATTCTTGCCCTGCAAGCCGATGCCGCCCCCACCGAACGGGTGGAAATGCTGACGCTGAGTTACCTTGCCTCTGCCCTGTTCGCCGCGCTGGTTCTGCTCGGCGGGCGGGTACGGAACCGGAAGAAACCGAAAAAATTCCGCATGAAGGGACGGGCATGGCTTTTTGCCTTCGGCTGCTGTGCCGTGGCAACGGTAGCGGTAAATATACTCTCCTATCTGCTGGCACGCATCAATGTCACTGTGGTGAACACCGTGGATAACGGCGGCGTGTTGCTGCTGGCGGCGTTGTTCGGCTACCTGATTTTTCACGAAAAGCCGACCAAAGTGCAGGTTCTTGGACTTGCCGTTGCCTTGGGGAGCGTTGTTCTGTTAAGTTTCTGAAAACCGAAAAAACCGCGCAAGGCAACATGCCTTGCGCGGTTTTTGGCTTAGGATGCCGCCCGGCGCCTCCCCTTCCGGGTCAAGGCAAGCGCCAGCAGGCAGGTTGCCGCCTGGGCAAGGGGCAGCGCCGCCCATACGCCCTCTATTCCCGTTTCCATAGAAAGCAGCAAAAAAAGCGGGGTGAAGAGAAGCGGGTCGGCGTAGGCAATTCCGTTTGCCGCCCGCTCCCTGCCCGTAGAATAGCAATACGAACACGAGAATTTCACCGCCGCCTTCAGCGGGTAGGCGAGCGCATACCAAAGAAAACCCGTTTGCATCATACGTTCCGCCGCGGGGGAAACGGCAAACACTCCCGGCAGAAACGCAATTGCCGCAGGTGTGAGCGCCATAAACACCGCCGAAAGCCCGGCAAGTAACCATATGGATGCCCGCACGGTCTTTTTCACCGACGCCGTATTCCCGGCGCCGCCGTCATAACTCAAAAGCGGCTGCGTGCCGTCGCATACCCCCTGAAACACATAATCATAGGTGTAAAGCACATAACTCATCACCGCATACGCCCCCACCGCGGCAACGCCGCCCAGGCGCAGGGCAAACCAGTTGGTAAAAACCAGCGTCATCGAAGGTGCGAAATTCGGCCCGAGCGGCGGAAGCGCATTGCGCAGGATGTTCCGCACACCGGGGAAGCGCGCTTCTTCTGCCGGACACGGCGGGTGTCGCGCATCGGAGCCCGTCTCCTCCCGGTCGGCCTTCCGATGGCGGAAGAAGGAAAACAGCCCCAGCCCTGCCACCGCCGCCTGGGAAAGCACCGTGGCTGCCGCCACGCCGGAAAGGGCAAAACGCCCCACCAATGCCACATCCAGCACCACGTGCAGCGCAAGCCCCACCGCCGTATAGGCAGCGGAAAGGAAGGTGCTGCCGTCACTGCGCAGCAGCACCACCATGCCCGCCCCCACCACCTGGAACAGGGCGCCGAGGGAAATCAGGTACGCATAGTCCCCTGCATACGTCAGCACGGTGCCGGTGGCGCCGAGCAGCCGCAAAAGGGGTGTGTACAGGAAAAGGCAAAGCCCCGTGGCGGCAATCCCTGCCGCCAGCAAAAGAAAGAGGGCAGTATCCTTCTGCCGTGCGGCAAGCCGCGCGTTCCCTTCCCCACGATTTTTGTTGATCTCCACCGCCGCACCGACCCCGATTGCCGTGCCGAGCGAGGTAATCAACGCCACAATCGGCCACGCCACGTTGATGGCGGCAAGTCCGTCATCCCCCGCGCGGTTACCGATAAACAGCCCGTCAATATTCGTGTAGGTGCCGACCAGTACCATAGAAATCACGGAAGGCAGCACATACCGCAGCAAACGGAATTTCTTCATGATTCCTCCGGGCGAGAGGGACCGCCGCCCGCTTTTTTTACGCAGGAAAGGATATAATCGGTCGCCCCACCGACATCCCGCGCCGCATATTCCGCTGCCGCCCGAACGGCATCGCTCTCCCCGACCGATACGAAGTGAATGCCCGCCCGCCGGGCAAAAGAACCGTCGGTTCCGGTATCCCCGACCATATATATCTCCGCTGCCCTTGCCCCCGTCCGGCTGGCAATGGCAACCGCCGCCGCGGGATCCGGCTTGTGCGGCGTCACGCCGTCGTCACAGAAGATTCCGTCAAACAGGTCGGCAATTCCGAGGGCATCGAGACAATACACGGTCATTTCCCGCGTATCGGTGGTCACCACAAACAGCGGGGCAAATTCCCTTGCCGCCAACAGTTTTTTTCGCAGGTTCTCACAGCCGGGCAGCACCTTTCCGTACGGGATGGCAGCCTGCATGGCACATTCCACTTCATCCTGTGTCACCTTCACCGTGTACCCCGCTCGGGCAAGTACCCCGGTCAGAATTTCGGCAAGCTGCCCGTAGGTGCCCGCGCAAAGCACACTGTTCGGCTTGACCCGATTCCCCTCTACGCCGGCGGAAGCCGCCGTTTCTGCGGTCAGTTTTTCGGCAATCTCCGGCTGCGGCACCGCGCGGAAAAAAATCTCCCGCAAGGCATGGGTGGCAACGGGAATCCAAAAGGCATCAAACTGCATCAGGGTACCGTCCTTATCATAAAGAATCGCTTTTACCATCGTTCTTCTTCCTTTTCAAACTTTTCTCCGAACTCTCACTTTGCACTCCTCCGCTCTTGCCCGCGCAGCGCCAATGTTCCGGCAGCATCCAATTTTCACGTTGCCGAAACGCACGGCGAAGGGGATGCAAAAAATCCTCCAAAACATCGCGCGAAGACATCTACACGGTGTCTTTTCGGTATATTCATGCGCCTGATTCGAAAAAACGAATGCCACCGATCCGCAGGGAACATGAAAAATCTTTCCTTGGAGCAACATGGCCATCTTCCCTTCCATCCGTGACCCAGAGCATCTCCGCGTATTCATACAAATGTGCCCCTACGGCAAAGCCTATACCGTGGAGACGACTGCGGCAGGCAGGATCTTTCCCAACACTCTCACTCTGATACAACAGTATCGCCTGCCTCCTTACCTTTTGACCCTATTTTACTCTGTTTTGGCTTTTTCGTCAAGCCTTCTTTGATAATTAGGTGATGAACAAACGAGGAAACGCGAGAAAAACCCCCGAAATCGTGAGATTTCGGGGGTTCGAAGCCATGATATCTTTTTTGGCTTCACAATATGGTTCGCGTCGCCGAAAAAGATATCACCAAAAAATCCTTATGGCATAAGGGATTTCGGCGTTTTTTAATGCTTTTTTAGAGATTCTTGCGCAATTTAACCCCAAACAGAGAATTTTTTCTGTCAGCCAAAAAAGATA
>CAKSLR010000104.1 GCA_934467435.1 uncultured Eubacteriales bacterium
GTACGCCGGTTGCGCCGAAAACTGTGCAAGCACGAAGGCGAGCGCGTCGGAAAAAGCCTCCTCCGCCCGACTCTCCCGCGCCAGCGCAAAAAGCGCCCCGGCATATTCCTTACTGATCTCCGTCATGCTCTTCCCCCATCTCCGCAATGACGGAATCAATCATCGCACGGTGATCTTCGCGGTTGATTTCCCGGCGCAGCAATTTTTCTGCCAGTGCCGCGGAAACATCCACAATCTCTTCCCGCATGCCCGCCTGCGCTTTCCGGTATTCCAGTTCCGCACCGGTCTGTGCGTCATGCAGGATGTCCCCTGCTTTTTCTTTGGCGTCGGCAACAATCTTCTCATAGCGGTGGTTTGCCCGCTCGGTCGCGTCCTTCACGACGCGCTCCGCTTCGGCATCCGCCCCGCTCATCTTTTCTTCCCAGGCGCGGCGGTTTTCCTCTGCCGTCTCTTCCGCTTCTTTCGCCTTCGCATACTGCGCGTCCAGTTCCGCCCGGCGCGCTGCCATCATCCGTCTGACCGGCTGATAGAGAAACTTTTTCAAAAGCAGAAACAGGAGCAGCAGGTTGCAGAGGGAAATCAATATCTGCCACAGATTGATCGATATGATGTCCAGATTCTGCATGGCAAATTCCTCAGTGAATGGCGTTGAGCAGAATATTGACCAGAATGTTCGGCGCCACGAACAGAAGGAGAATGGCAATGACGAGCGCGTAAAGACCGGTGGTTTCCGCCACGGCGCACCCCATGAGCATGGTGGTGGTCACGGGGCCTTTGCATTCCGGCTGGCGACCGATTGCCTCGCACGCCTTTGCGACGGCGTTACCTTCACCGATACCGGGTCCGATACCGGCGATCATCGCAGCACCGGCACCGAGCGCGCAACATCCGAGAATAATACCGATTGCAAGTTCCAACATTGTAAAATACCTCCGAAAATTTTATGTGTTCTTACTTTTTTTCTTTTCTGCTTTCTTTTGCTGCCGCATAGCATACAGATCGGCGGGAAAACCGCCCGCCACGTACAACATCGTCAGCATGGCAAAAATGAACGCCTGAAGCAAACCGCTGAAGAGATCAAAATACACCGACAAAACCGCAGGCAGACCAATCTTGAAGAGTGGAATCTCTCCGAGTGCCCCCGGCAGCCAGCCGAGCAGCAGATGGGAAAGCCCGGTCAGTGCCGAACCGATCAGAACCGAAATGACCGTGCCGGAAAGCACATTGCCGTAGTGACGGAACGCCATGGAAACCGGCGTTGCCACTTCACTGATCAGGTTCAGCGGGGTCAGAAACGGCACCGGCTCGGTAAAACTGCGCAGGTACTGGAGCGGCCCGCACTTGCACTTATAGTAGGTAATCAGAATGAAAACCAGAATCGCCCACCCCGCGACCACATTGAGATCGGAGGTCGGCGGAAAAAGCCCGACCAGCGTCAGCAGGCTGGAAAATGCCGAAAGCGCCATAATCGCGGCAATAAAAGGGGAAAAGCCCGCAAAATACGCGCCCATGTTTTCCGACACCAGATGATCGGTTTTTTCAACAATCCATTCACAGATCTGTTGACGGCGGCTGCCACCGCGCACCGTAATTCCGTGCGTCAGATACAGGCAAAGGAAGAACACCGAAACAATGACCAGCCAGGAATTGACCTGTGCTTCCGTAATCGGCAGATCACCGAGAAACGGCATCCGGCACGTAAAATAAATCATCGCCCCGGTAATCTGAATTCCGTCCGAAGCCGGTGTAAACAGCACTTTCAGCACCATGCCGAACACGATGGGCGCCGCCGCCCCCAGCAGCAACAGAAGATCCACCGCGCGGAAGCGGCGGGTATGCATTTTCTCCGTAGGAATCAGCCCCCTTCTTTCTTATGCGCCATTTGATCCATCAAAGGGCGAAGCAGAATGGCAATGCGCGGAAAGAAAAGCGGCACAAGAACCGCCACCGTATGAAAACAAGGAAGCAGCACGCCGACCACCGCCGCGGCAAAGAGAACAACCAGACGCCCGCGTTGCGAAAGCGTCATCGTCATGCGCGCCTGCTTTTCCTCCTTTGCGGTAGCCGCCTGTACGGTCAGCCCCATCAGGAAAAAATTCAATACAGCGGCAAAAGCGCCGAGCAGATTGCCAAGCAGCACCGTCACGTCCCATGCGTGAACGACAAGGAACACCGCCTCCATCAGCATACTGAGAACCAGGGTAAATGCCGCAATGAAACCGGTTTCCCGCCATACAGTTCGATCTACTTTTTTCATGAAGAACGGATACAAAACTCCTTTCTGCCGGGCACAGCCCAAACGTCTTTATTGTAACACAGTATTTTTAAAAAGTAAAGAAACTTTTCGTGAATTTCGCGAAAGAAATCTGCAAAACCGTTTTTTTGCATCTCCCCTACCCTTTTTCCGTGATTTATGCTATAATGAAGAAAAACAACGGTGCGGGGCGCATCCACGCCCCCATAAAAGGAGAAGAATCCATGCAGACCAAGGAAAAACTGAAAAGGCTGCGCGATGCCATGGCGACGCACAACATGGCAGCCTACCTTGTTGTGTCGGAAGACGACCACGGTTCGGAATACGTGGGAGATCATTTCAAGGCAAGAGAATACCTCTCCGGCTTTACAGGCTCTGCCGGAACGCTGGTCGTTACCCCCACGCAGGCAGCGCTTTGGACGGACGGACGTTATTTTTTGCAGGCGGAAGCGCAGCTGCGCGACAGTGGCATTACGCTCATGAAGATCGGGGAGGAAGGCGTGCCCACCATTCCCGCTTACCTGCACGATTGCCTGCAGGCAGGCGATGCCCTCGGTTTTGACGGCACTACCCTCACCCCGACGCTTGCCCGCGCCATTTCCGAAGCGTGCCCCGATGTTTCTCTGTGCGGTGACCGGGACCTTCTTGACGACATCTGGGAAAACCGCCCGCCGCTCTCGCGCGAGCCGGTGTGGGAACTGCCCGCCGAACTCTCCGGCTGCACGCGAAAAGAAAAACTCGCCCGGGGGCGGAAAGCGATTGCCGATGCCAAGGGCAATGCCATGGTGATCGGCGCGCTGGATGAGATTGCGTGGCTCTTAAACCTGCGCGGCAACGATGTGGCGTGCACGCCGGTCTTTCTTTCCTTTTTCCTGCTCACCGAACGGGAGGCAGTTCTCTTTGTGCATGAAGAGATTCTCTCCCCCGCCCTGCGGAACGCGCTGGCGGCGGACGGCGTTTCGGTCGCCCCCTACGAAGGAATCTACACATCTCTCGCCGCCCTCCCCCACGTTACCCGCATTCTGCTGGATGAACGGACGGCAAACTTCCGTCTGCGCAGCAGCATTCCCGCGGAGGTCACGGTTCTTGCGCAAAGCAGCCCCATCACACGCATGAAAGCCATGAAAAACGAAACCGAAGTGCAAAACATCCGTCGCGCACACCTGCGGGACGGCATTGCGCTGACAAAGTTCATCTGTTACCTAAAGCACCATGTGGGGCATGAACCGATGACTGAACTTTCTGCCGCACGGAAGTTAGAAGAATTACGGCGGGAACAGGAAGGTTACATCGAACCGAGTTTCGACCCGATCATCGCCTACGGTGCACACGGTGCCGTCGTACATTACGAACCGACCGAAAAAACCGACATTCCCCTGGAACCGCACGGGTTGTGCCTGGCGGATACCGGCGGGCAGTACCGGGAGGGTACAACCGATGTTACCCGCACCATCGCGCTCGGTTCCCTGATGCAGGAAGAAAAAGAGGCATATACCCGCGTGCTGGTCGGTCATCTGCGCCTCGGCGCCGCCCGTTTTCCTTATGGCATGACCGGAGCGGGGCTGGACTGCCTTGCCCGCGGCCCGCTGTGGGAAGCGGGGCTGGATTACAATCACGGTACCGGGCATGGAGTCGGGTACCTGCTCTCGGTGCACGAAGGACCGCAGCGTATCCATTGGCGCATTTCGGAAAAGGCGTTCCCCGCTGTGCTGGAAGAGGGCATGGTGGTTTCCAATGAGCCGGGGCTCTACCTGCGTGACCGATTCGGCATCCGCCATGAAAATCTTTTGCTCGTCACGCGGGCGG
>CAKSLR010000105.1 GCA_934467435.1 uncultured Eubacteriales bacterium
CCTCTACCCCATACTGGGTGCGGGCGATTGCCTCCATGTTGCCTTCCTGCCCTTTGAACATGACGTAACTGATTTTGCCGTCGCCGTTCAAATCCAGTTTGTCATAATTGGCGAGAATGTACTCACCGATCATTTTGCCCTGCATGTGACCTGCCATTTCGTAGTCGGTACCGACAAACGCGCATTTGTCATAGCTCTTGACTACCGATTCATCTACCGAACGGTTGAAGAAGATGACCGGCACGCCCTTTGCTTTTGCCTGATCGACAATGTTTTGGGCGGCATCATTGGAGCCGGTATCCACCACATTGACAATCAGCAGGCGGGAGCCCTTTGCCAGGGCGGTGGAGACCTGTTCGGTCTGTGAGGTCTGGCTGCCGTTGGCATCGTAGTTCTGGTAGGTGAGCCCGGCGTTTGTCAACAGCCGATCCATAGCGGAACGGACGCTGGAAATGTAGGTATCGCTGTAGGTGTAATAGAACACCGATACCTCCCCTTCCGTTGTGGCGCATCCGGCGCTCAGGGCGCAGACACCGAGTACGAAGACCAGTGCAAGTAAGAAAGAGAGTTTTCTTTTCATTTTGGGGTTCCTCCTTTTTCGACGGTTTCGTCGTTTGGTACCCTTATTATAGAGGATTCTGCCGAAAAAGGAAATAGACTTTTTTATCGGGAATGTACAAAAAATTATGATGTTCTCTCGTCAAAATCACGCATTTTGTTGATGTTTTGTAAACGGAAGTACAAAAAACGCGGGCGGCATGTTCTGCCGCCCGCGTTCTGCGTTACCCGAAGGTGATGACTTCGGGAGCCTTGGTAAAGGAAGAAAAGGTTGCCGTTGCCCCGCGGAAATAAAAAACCACGGTGTTCCCGTCATCGGGGTCATAAAGCGCTTTGAGTTCGGGGTACGCTTCCAGCATCGAGACCCGCGCCTCCCGCCGGTCGTCCTCTACCAACTCGCCCGAAAGGCGCAGCCATCGGTCACCGACCATCGCGCAGATCTCTACCTTCGGGTTTTCTGAAAGCTGCCGGTAAACGGCTTTTTTTCTGCCGGTCTGAAGATAGAGTTTTCCGTCAAAGATGTGTGCGGTACCGAAGGGGCGGATGCGGGGTTGTTCCCCTTCCGCGGTTGCGAGATAATAAGTTCCCGCTTCTTTCAGAAATTGACAGACCTGTTCCATGAGATGCTCCTTTATTTTTGAAAATATACGGTGTAGGGCAGCGGCTTGTCACTGATGTCGTAGCCCTCCATACAGCCGGCGTTGCGGATGGAAAAAACCACGCGGTCGTCGTGCACTTCCATCACCAGGTATTGCGCCAGTCGCGGCGTTGCCGTGCAGGGGAAGTACTGTTCCTTTTCCTCTCCGCCGAAACCCGTCAGTCCGTCGTCGGCAAAATACGCCACCGTCGGAGAAAAGAAGGGGCGCAGCCCGCCCATATGTACCAGCGTCATGCCGTAGGGGGGCAGCCCGGCGGAGTCGTTTGCCGCCAGGTTGTCGCCGAGCGGTTTGCCGTCTGCGGTCAGATGCACCACGGCACCGGAGGAATACCCCTGATAGACATACCCCGCGCCGTGAACGTGCCCGTACAGGTAAAACAGATTGCGGTGCCCCGACAGGGCACGGTAAAAATGCGCGGCGGAGCCGTTGATCATCGTCTCTTCCCAGACCCCGTCACGGCAATAAAGGGCGGAAAGATGTCCCACCACAAAAATCGGCTTGTTGCCGTCCGGGTCGATTTCCCTCAGTTTGGCATCGACCCAGTCGAGCGTTTCTTCGGTATAGTACCCCTCGTGCGAGTTATAGGCGGTGTTCGGGTCGATGTTGATGCCGATAAAATCCACGCCGCCGACCACATAATGAAAGGCATCCAGGTAGGGGAACTCCTCCGGTTTCTGTTCGGCGCGCACGGTGTAACATTCCCCGTCGGCAAGGGTACCGAGCGTGTCTTTCATCGGTCCCGTGTAGTAAAATTCGGTGGTGTTATAGGGCGGGTTTTCCGTGCAGCCAATATCCCCGAGAATCATATCATTGTTGCCTGCCACATAGAGTGCCCGCCCGCCTTTTGCGGACGAGGCAACGCAGTCGCAGAGTTTTTTCTTGATATCAAGAAAATTCTTTTTCGGCAGGGCGCAGGAGCGGTTCCAGTAGGGATAATCGGAGACGTTGTCGCCGCCCACAACTGCAAGGTCGGCAAGACCGAATTCTGCCGTTGCCTCACGCACCGCGGTACGGAGCGAGGAGCGCAGGGTGGTGGGGTAATCCAGCATGGCGGATTGGTTGTGGATGTCGGTAAAACAAAAGGCAGTCAGACGTTTCATAAAATCACCTTCAAAAATTTTTTCGGGGGCTTGCATAAACGATCCCCCGTAGGGCAACCATAAAGACAGATACGAAACACACCGTGTGATGAAACAAGCAGATGGCGTGGGGCGTATCGAAAAAATACGCGCGAAAAGGAAGAATCACGCCATGAGTGAACGAGGACTGCCGCTTGGCTTTGTCGCTGCGCTGTCGCAGGATAAACGAGCCATGCAGACCTTTGCCCAAATGGGTGACAGAGAACGAAGTGACGTTCTCTCACGGGCCCGACAGGCAAAAACGCGGGCGGATATGCGGTTGATTGTGGCATCGCTTACGGTGGATGTAAGCGCAAACGAAACGCATTAGGATTTTTTCATCACGCGGGGGCGGGTGTTGTGCTGTGCCGACACCCGCTTTTTGCTTTTTTAACGGATGCGGACAAGGGTCGCCACGCCGCGGGCAAGAGCATCGGCAAAACGGGAAAGTTCCTCTTCCGTGTTGCGGGGGGAAAGGCTGACGCGAATGGTGCAGTCCGCCTCCCGCTCCGAAAGCCCGAAGGCGGCAAGCGGCGGCGCGGTGTGCCGCCCGTGGGAAGAGCAGGCAGAGCCGCTCGATACATAAATGCCGCAGGAGGAGAGATAGTGCAGCATCGTCTCACTCTTGATGGAAGGCATCGTCAGGCTGAGGATGTGGGGGGCGGGATTCTTTGGCAGATTCAGCCGCACCTCCCGCAGCCCCGCGTCCTCTGCCAGGCGGGCAGAAAGAAGCTGCCGCAGACGTTGCAGTGCCGCCGTGCGGCTCTCCCATTCCGCTTGTCCGAGCGCCGCCGCCACACCGAACGCCGCAAGGGCGGGTACATTCTCGGTGCCGGAGCGGAAACCGTCCTCCTGCCCGCCGCCGAGCAGGCGGGGGGCAAGCCCCTTGTTTTTGATGACGGCAGGGGCGACCCAAAGGGCACCGCACCCCTTCGGCCCCTCCACTTTGTGGGAACTGACGGTGACCATATCGTAACCGTCCCGGACACTGAATGGGATTTTCAGGTAGGATTGCGTGGCATCGGTATGAAAAACGGCGTCGGGCGCGAGGGCGTGTGTCAGTGCGGCAGCAGTTTTCGTGTCATAGATGGCCCCTGTTTCGTTGTTGACCATCATGATGCTGACGAGAATCGTTTTCTCATTCAGCGCAGCGCGTAATTCGTCCATTGCCAACTCGCCGCCGCGGGTACCGATCTCCACAATGTCATATCCCTCTTCCCGCAGGCGGGCAAGGGGCATGGAGACAGAGGCATGTTCCCCCGCTGTGGTGATGATGCGGCTGCCGCAGCGAAAGCGCGCCTTGGCATAGGCACGCCCGAACAGGGCAAGGTCATTTGCCTCACTGCCGCCCGAGGTGAAAATCAACTCTCCTTCCCGCGTGCCGAGAGAGGCGCATACGGCGCGCCGCGCCACGTTGAGTTCCTTTGCCGCCGCCTGTCCGCACGCATGCAGGGAAGAGGCGTTGCCGAAACACCGGGTCGCCACTTCCGTGAATTTCTCCAGAGCTTCCCGGCGCATCCGGGTGGTGGCGCTGTTGTCTAAATAAATTTCCTCCATAGCCTGTCCTTTTCAAAAGCGAAGCGCGGCGAGTATGGCATCCGCCTCGGCAAGATGCGCATCATACTGGTCGGCACGCGCTGTATAGGTGAAGTTATAAAGATACACGCCCCGCAAAAAGAGGGTCTGGCGTACCCGGTACG
>CAKSLR010000106.1 GCA_934467435.1 uncultured Eubacteriales bacterium
GGTTCAAGCATACCGGATTGTTTCCCGAACAGGCGACAAACTGGGATTGGTTTTCCGAACTGATTCGGCGCGCTGATCGTCCGATCAAGGTGCTGAATCTGTTTGCCTATACCGGTGGAGCCACCGTAGCAGCAGCCGCTGCGGGCGCCTCGGTGTGTCATGTGGACGCAGCAAAGGGCATGGTAGCTGCGGCACGGGAAAACGCCTCTCTCAGCGGGCTCGCGGCGGCTCCGATTCGCTATATTGTGGATGACTGCAAAAAATTTATTGAACGGGAACTGCGCCGTGGGAATCGGTATGAGGCGATTATTATGGATCCACCGTCTTATGGCCGGGGACCGGGTGGAGAGGTCTGGAAGATTGAAGAAAGCATAGATGCCTTCGTGACGTTGGCGGCGCAACTGTTTTCTGATCAGCCGTTGTTTTTCCTTTTGAATTCCTACACAACAGGTCTTTCCGCTTCTACCATGAAATACTTGACAGACCTTCATTTTATGAAAAAATTCAACGGTAAATCTGAGGCAGATGAGATAGGGCTCCGTGTTCGACATGGGGGACTGTGTCTGCCGTGCGGCAGTAGCGTGCGCTGCACGTTTGAAAATTCCTGAGTGAAATGAGGAGCGACTTTGGGTAACTTTATTACAACGGAGCATTTGAAATTCTCCTATACCGAAGAAGGCGATCGGGAGATTCCCGCCCTGGATGATGTTTCGATCGGGATTCAGGATGGGGAATATGTGGCGATCCTCGGTCACAACGGTTCCGGGAAATCCACGCTTGCCAAACTGCTGAATATGATTTTGGTGCCGGATGACGGAAAGATTTTCATCGGCGGACGGGAAATTACCGCCCCGGATTTTTCGGAAGACGATATGTTTGAGGTACGCCGGGATGTCGGTATGGTGTTCCAGAACCCCGATAACCAGTTAGTAGCCACGATTGTGGAAGAGGATGTGGCATTCGGCCCGGAAAACCTGGGAGTACCGCGAGAGGAAATTCGTCGCCGCGTGGATGATGCATTGGCAATGGTAGGTATGACGGAATATGCACACCATGCGCCGCACCGGCTCTCCGGCGGTCAGAAACAGCGGATTGCCATTGCCGGCGTTATTGCAATGATGCCGAAATGCATCATTTTTGACGAGGCCACGGCGATGCTCGACCCGCAAGGGCGAGATGAGGTCATTCGTACCATGGATATGTTGAACCGCGAACATCATATCGCTATACTGAATATCACGCACTATATGGAAGAAGCGGCACATGCCGATCGAATCATTGTGATGAACGACGGACATGTGTATATGCAGGGCACACCGCAGGAGATTTTTTCCCGCATTGAGGAATTACACGCAATCGGTCTGGAGGCACCGCAGGGGACGGAACTTTTGTATGCCCTGCAAAAAAAGGGGTGTGCACTCCCGGATGGTTGCGTTACGGATGATGCGTGTATCGAGGCGCTTGTGCGTTATTACGAGGAGTTAGGTTCATGAACGCGCTTTCACTGGAAGAGGTTTCGTATATCTACGGTGCAGGGACTCCGTTTGAGATTTGCGCGCTGCGTCATGCTAGCGTAGGATTTGAGGCGGGGAAGATTACCGGTATTATCGGTCATACCGGATCCGGCAAATCTACGCTGGTACAGCTTTTGAACGGACTGTTGCGCCCTACCTCAGGCAAGGTTTTGCTCGATGGGGAAGATATTTGGAACAAACCAAAGGAAATTCAGAAGATTCGTTGCCGGGTCGGACTGGTGATGCAATACCCGGAATATCAACTGTTTGATGAAACCGTTCTTTCCGACATCGGCTTTGCCCCGCGAAATATGGGGCTGTCGCAGGAAGAAGTGCTTCGGCGAACGAAAGAGGCTGCCGCATTTGTGCATTTGGATGAAAAATTGCTCTCGCAGTCACCGTTTGCACTTTCCGGCGGGCAGAAACGGCGGGCGGCGATTGCCGGGATTTTGGCGATGCAGCCGGAAGTATTGGTTTTGGATGAACCGGCTGCGGGACTTGACCCTATCGGTCGGGCGGAAATTCTCGGAGGGCTGCGCGAGTATCAGCGCAAAAGCGGCAGAACGGTGATTTTAGTCAGCCACAGTATGGAGGATATGGCACAGTACTGCGATAATATTGTGGCGCTCAACCACGCAGAAGTGCTGATGAGCGGCAGCGTTGCGGAAGTGTTTGCACGGGCGGAAGAACTTGCCGCCGTAGGGCTGGATATTCCGCATGTTGCCAAAATGGCACTGGCACTGAAGGCTCGTGGAATTCCGCTCAAGGGCAGCCTTTATACCATTGATGGCGTGTCGGACGCTTATCTGCGCGTGGTGCAGCAAAAAAGGAACGGGGGTGACGTCGGTGCTTAAAGACATTACCCTTGGTCAGTATTTCCCTGGAAATTCCATTATCCATCGTATGGATCCCCGCGCAAAACTGATTGTAACGATTTTATTTATCGTCGCGATTTTTGCATCGCAGAATATTCTTTGCTTTGCCGCCTTGCTCGTATCCACCGTTCTTTTGATCGCCCTCAGCCAAATTTCTCTGCGCACGATTCTTCGGGGATTAAAGGCAATTTTCTTTGTGCTGCTGTTTACGGCGCTGATCAATATTTTTCTGACAGGCGGTGCCGAAGGGGAGGAGCCGCTGTTTCGTGGTGAAATTCCGATTTTTTCGTTTGTCTGGATGCCCACTATTTATCGGGGCGGTATTTTACGCGCGGTTTTGACTTCCGTGCGTGTGATTGTGCTGATTGTGGTGACCAGCATCTTTATGACGTACACCACTTCTCCCATCACGCTGACAGATGCGATTGAGGAATTGCTCACGCCCCTCAAATGGTTGCACATCCCGGTTCATGACTTTGCTATGATGATGACGATTGCCCTGCGTTTTATTCCTACTTTGATCGAGGAAACCGATAAGATTATGAATGCACAGCGCGCCCGCGGCGCCGATTTTTCTACCGGTTCCATTGTACGGCGGGCAAAGGCTCTGATTCCTGTTCTGGTACCGCTGTTTGTTTCGGCGTTCAAACGTGCCGAAGATCTCGCTATCGCCATGGAGTGTCGTTGTTATCGGGGTGGAACGGGAAGAACCAAACTTTATAAGCTACAGTATCACGCGCGTGATTTTATTGTAATGACGCTGTTTGTGCTGTTTCTTGCCGGTATTTTTGTATTGAACCGTTTTAGCCCGGTTCCCGTCGGTATATAGGGGCAGATATGCAATATTTAGCGAAAATCAGTTATCTGGGAACCGGTTTTTGCGGTTCTCAGGTGCAGCCGGGTAAGAGAACGGTTCAGGGCGAGTTGAATCGTGCAACTGCGGCACTTTTTCATTGCCCCTGTGCGATAACGGGGTGCAGCCGTACCGACAGCGGTGTTCACGCCTTGGCTTACTATGTGTCGATTGTGCCGCAGCAGCCATCCTTGTGTGCCCGTATCCCCGCCGACCGGCTCCCCTATGCGATTCGTCCCTATCTGCCTGATGATATTTCCGTTTTAGCGGCTCAGGAAATGCCGGACGCATTCCATCCCCGTTACAGTGTAAGGGAGAAGGAATATCGCTATGAGGTTTGGAACGCCGCGCAGCCGTCTCCTTTTTTGCGCGGGCGGGCTTGGCACTATCCCAGGCATGTGGATGCGCGGGCGCTGCAGGATATGCAGGCGGCGGCGAAAGAACTGGTTGGTACGCATGACTTTGCGTCTTTTATGGCGCAGGGCTCCCATGTGACCGATACCGTACGTACGATTTTTCATTGCACATGTGAGAGAAACGGCGATTTTTTGCGATTCCGTGTACGCGGCAACGGTTTTTTGTATCATATGGTACGTATCATGGTAGGTACGC
>CAKSLR010000107.1 GCA_934467435.1 uncultured Eubacteriales bacterium
CATCGGTGTTATAGCCGAACAGCCGTCCTCCACGGTTGACCACGGTATTGACCGCCCCGAGCGCGGCGGCGGTGGAGTCTACTTCGTCAAGATACGGAATTACCGCCGCCTTATACGGGATGGTGACATTGACGCCGTCAAACGCCCGCGCCGCAAAAAATGCGGCAAGGTCCTCCTCCGCCATCGGAAAGAGGTCATACGGGTAATCCCCGATCCGGTGATGCAGGGCGGGCGAATAACTGTGGGCGAGCGTTCCGCCGACTAAACCGTACCGCATCACCGACCTCCAAGCCAATCCGTGCCGTAGCGCTGCGCAAGCAGATCGCACAGCGAAAGCGCAAGCATCGCCTCCACCACGACCCGCGCCCGCAGCACAACGGCAGGGTCGTGCCGCCCGCCAAGTGAAAGCGTGGTCGGCTCCCCCGCCCGCGTAACGGTGCGCTGCGGTTTGGCAATCAACGGGGTGGGTTTGACCGCCACGCGGCAAAGAAGGGGCACGCCGACCGTCAGCCCACCGAGAACGCCACCTGCGTGATTGGTAAGGGGAAACGGTATGCCGTCCTTTACCCCGTAGGCATCGTTCGCTTCACTGCCGCGGCAATCGGCAAGTGAAAAACCGTCCCCGAACTCCACCCCCTTGACGGCGGGAATCGAAAAGAGCGCATGAGCAAGCACGCCCTCTACCGTATCAAACCACGGCTCTCCGACCCCGCACGGCAGCCCGAGAACCGCTGCCTCGATCACACCGCCGAGGCTGTCGCCCTCTTCTTTTGCCCGCAGGGCTGCCCGGCGCATGTCTTCTCCCGCTGCCGCATCCAGTACGGCAAGCGGCAGGGTGGCAAGCGTGGCGAAATCGGCATGGGGATCCGCCGCAAAGGGGCGATCCTTCACACCGCCGCACGACTGCACGTGTGCCCCGATGGTGATCCCGCGCGTGCGCAGCGCGGCGGCGGCAACCGTACCGAGCGCCACCAGCGGCGCGCTGAGCCGCCCGGAAAAATGCCCGCCGCCGCGCAGGTCGGCAAAGCCGTGATATTTGGCTTCCGCCGCAAAATCCGCATGCCCCGGGCGATAAGGCAGGTCGGCGGGATAGTCGGCGGGGCGCGCATCCTCATTGCGGATCAGCACCGCAAGCGGCGTGCCCGTGGTCTTTCCCTGCATCACGCCGGAGAGAATCTCCACCCGATCCGCTTCCCGCCGCGGGGTGGAAATCTCCGGCAACCCATGGCGCAGTGCCATGCGCGCGACCATTTCCTGCTCATCCACCGCCACGCCGGGCGCCATGCCGTCCAGCACCGCGCCGATCGCGCTGCCGTGACTTTCCCCGAACAGGGTGACCGTAACCGATGTACCGAAGGTGTTTTTCAAAACGGAAGCCCCTCCTTTCCCCGTCGCTCAAATTCCGCCACCGGCAGGGAGCGGATTTCCCACACCCCCGGCGCCGTTACATAAACATACCGCATCTCATCCCCTGCCCGCTTTTTGTCACAGAGAGTCAGGGCAAGCGCCGCCGCCCGGTCATACGGGTACACCGATGGCAGCCCCACGCGGGCAAAAAAGGCAAGCAGCCCTTCCCGCACAGCGGGGGCAGCCATCGACAGCATGCCGAGCGCCACACATTCCCCGTGCAGAAGTTTTCCGCCGGACGCCGCTTCATAGCCATGCCCCAGCGTATGCCCGAAATTCAGAATCCGCCGCAACCCATGTTCCTCCCGGTCACGCGCCACCACCTCACATTTCAGGCGCACCGCACGCACAATCAGATCGGGAAGAGGGATTTCCTCACCCCGCACCAGCCGGTTGAACAGACCGGCATCGCACAGGGCGGCGATTTTGATGATTTCCGCCATACCGCACGTCATTTGCCGCACGGGGAGGGTTTGCAGAACATCGGGATCGATCAGCACGCCGGTCGGGCGCCGGATTACCCCTACCGTATTCTTCACGCCGCCGAAATCCACACCGCATTTACCGCCGACCGAGGCATCCACCATGGCAAGCAGCGTAGTGGGAACGGCATAAAAATCCACCCCCCGCAAATAACACGCCGCCGCAAATGCACCGAGATCGCAGATTACCCCGCCGCCGACGGCAAGTACCGCATCGGTGCGGTCAAAGCCGCCCGCCTGCATCCGGGTAAGAATCGCGCAGAAGTTTTCCATCCTCTTGCTCGCCTCCCCGGCGGGAAGCGTCAGACACAGCGGCGCTTGACAACACGCCGCTACACGGGAAACTGCCTTCGGCGGTACGCCGTCATCCGTCAGAATCAGAACGCGGCGATGGAGGGAAAACAACTCCCCCGCACGGGCAAGCCCGCCGGGAAGCACCCGCACCCCCTCCGCCGCCAGAACGGGGTCGTCCCCTGTCATTCTGCCCGCCTGATAGGCACGGGAGGCTGCCAGCACGGACGTCATCACCTGCCGGTAGGCGGGGCGGTACGCTTCTGCCACCCGGGCGAGGGCGGCGGCAAGCACTGCCTCCTCCCGCGCGCCGTTGTAGATCGGCAAGCCCGCCGCCGCCTTTTTGGCGGCAATGCGCGTAACCGCTGCCATGCGGCGGGAAAATGCGTCTGCCATTTCCCGATCTGCCGCGTCAATTTCCGCGCGCGCCTGTGCCAGAATATCGGCGGTCTTTTCGCTTTGCTCCATACTTCTGCCTCCCTTTTTCCTTCTTTTCAGTATAACGCATTTTGCGGCGAAAGTCAAGCGCCGCAGCGGGGAAGAGAAAAGAAAAAGGCTGCCGTCCCCGTGCCGAAGCGCCCCCGCCGCCCGAACCGAAAAAGGTGGGGAAAACAGCAAAAGAAAAAGCGCGGAATAACGGCGAATGCGGATAGGGATGGCAAACCACTTCGTCCCGCTTGACCGCAACGATGTTCCGGATATTTATCAAAAACGGATGTAAGGGACAGATGCAGAAAAAGCGGGTAGCAACACCCGCTTTTTCTGCGCGTCAATCGGGAAAAAGGAACCGATCGTTCATTCCTATGAGAAAGAAGAAAAACTGTGCTTTTCCAATCGGTGTAAAGAAGCCATTTATTCGGTCTTTTCTTTCTTTCGCGGAAAGTGCCGGTCAAGAAAAGCACCAAGCCACGCCTGAATGCGCGCAGCGTTCCGATAGGAAACGACAAATGCGGCAATGGCAGCCACGCCGAGCAGAATCAGCACCGGAATGCCCCAACCGCGGTACGGAATAAACTCCCCCGACATGAAGAGCAACGTACCGCCGATGGAGGTCAGGCGCGTAAGGACCTGCATGGCAAAAAACACGGGGAACCGGACAGTGGGCAGCACCCCCGCCACGGCGCAAAGCGCGTCATCCGGGAAAAAGGGCATAAGAAACATAAAAAAGAGCACTACCGTCTCCCGCCCGTGGAGGCGCGAAAGATACGCATCCACCTTCTCTGCCCCGCCCATGACCCAGTTGACAAACGGACGACCGAGCCGCCGACCGAGGAAGAAGGCAAAAAGAGAGCCGAGAAGCATACCGATAAACGAATAAAGATAGGAGAAGAAAAAGCCGAAAAGATAGTTTCCCGCCAGAATGGTCACCGCCCCCGGAATGGGAATAAAGGTGACCTGCAAAAACGAAAGCAACACAAAGAAGAGGGGGGCAAATGCGCCGCGGGAAGCCACCCACGCCTGTACCTCCTCCCGCCCCATATCGGTCAGCCCGAAATGACGCAGGAGCAGGTACGCCCCGGCAAGAAACGAAAAAATCAGGATAGCGGAAAAGAGCAGACGAAGCAGAATGCCCCTCCATTCCGTTTTTTTCTCTTTTGTCACGGCGCCACCCCCCTTTTTCCTCTTATCTTACCACGTGCGG
>CAKSLR010000108.1 GCA_934467435.1 uncultured Eubacteriales bacterium
CTTTCGCGCAAACTGATTTCGAGTCAGCCCCGTTATGACCACTTCGATACCTCTCCGTATATGTTCACCCTCAAAAATGAGGGAAACAATCATTATTCAATTTTTTAGAAAACCCGTTAGATACGACGGTTAGAAAATTATCAACCACGCGAAAACCCAACAAAATCAAGGCTTTTCGGCGGTTTTCGGTGGCACAACTACTCAAATGCATACATGATTTCGAGTCAGCCCCGTTATGACCACTTCGATACCTCTCCGTATAGTACGGTGGTGAGTGCTTGCGCGGCGAAATGAAACATGCCACGAGAGGGAAACTCTCACACAACCTTCAAGATTATAGCACATTCCTTTTCGCTTTGCAAGTAGTTTTTCAAACTTTTTTGGGGAAACGGGGATTTTATTCCCCTTCCACACAGATCCGTCGACCGGGTCTGCGTTCCGCCGCCTCGGGAGACGCACCGGCGGGATATCCGACAATCAGATGTCCGATCCCCTCATACGTCCCGGTAAGCCCAAAAGAACGCAAAAGCGCCTTCCCTTCCTCGGTCGCGAATTCTTCCCTGGCACGATGCACCCAACAACTACCAAGCCCCAGTGCATGGGCGGCGAGCATCATGTTCCCCATTGCCAGGCTTCCGTCATACAGATATGTGGGGGAGGAAGTATCCCCCAATACAACAAACACGACCGGCGCCCCGTAAAAGGGGTCGATCCCGCTCTGCCCCATCACGGCAGCGTTTATTGCCGAGAGGCGATCGCGCAGAGCGCGATCGGCAATCTCTATGATATAGGTGCTCTGCCGTCCCATCCCGCTTGCGGCGTAAAGCCCCGCCTCTGCAATCGAATTTCGGAGTTCTTTCGACACCGGCGTCGGCAGATATTGCCGGATGCTCCTTCTCTCCAGAATTGCATGTAATACGTCTTCCATTCCATTCTCCTTTCATTTTTGCATATCCGGTTTTATTTTACCGCATTTTTCTCGGAATTCCAGTACCTTTTTGAAAATTTTTGCACAAAATTCGAAAAACCCCTTGACAAGGGAAAAAGAATATGCTATACTCCAAAGCAAGTTCCGAAAATTGCATAGTCTTAGGTAGAGGCGCGGTGTTTATCAGTAGCACGTGGGCGAAGTATCCACTTCCGTGTGAAAGGAGCCACCGCCGAGGGTACGCGGTATGGATGTTGCCGTGTATGCCGGTATTGCAGATAAGATCTGCCGTACTGTCACTGAGTTAAGTGGAGAGCTATCACGGTTGAAATGACGTTTTTTGTCGTGGTGAGATTGCTTTCGCCGCGGCTTTTCTTTTTTCGGAGCAATCAAACAAAGGAGAGTTTCCCCATGAAAAGAGTTTTATCCACGGTAGTTGCGTTTGTTTTCCTTGCCTGCATGGCACTCGGGCTGGCATCCTGCGGCGATGCTTCCACGCGCAAAGACATCAGCCAAGCGACAAGCATTGCCGACCTTGAGGGTGCCATCATCGCCTCCCAGTCCGGTACCTTCCACGAGACTGCACGGAAACAGATCAAGAACGTACAGGGTTCTGTCTACTCGGACTTCAGTTCCATGCTGATTGCGCTCCGATCGGGCGCCATTGACGGGTATATTGCCGAGGAGCCAACGGCGCTGACCGTCTGTGCCAAGGATAGCACGCTCGACTATCTGCACCTGAAAAACAACGAAAACGGGTTTTCCGCCACGGAGGAGGATACCGCTATCGCCATCGGCTGCAAAAAGGGTTCTTCCCTGATTCCCGAAATCAACCGCGTACTGGCAACCATCTCGGAAAAAACGCGCAAAGAACTGATGGAGCAGATTGCACGGGTCAGTGCAGGCGAAACGATTGATACCTTTGTTCTCTCGAATGCCGCCCCGAAGAACCCCACCGGTAAATTGCGCGTGGCAATGGAATGCGCCTATGAGCCGTTCAACTGGACGCAGAAAACCGATGCCAATGGCGCAGTGAAAATTTCAAGCGCAGGATCTGCCGGACTTTATGCCAACGGTTATGATGTACAGATTGCAAAATACGTTGCCAACGCACTGAATCTGGAACTGGAGATCTATGCAGAAAGCTGGAGCAGCCTGGTTGCCGGCGTGATGTCCGGTACCTATGACGCCATCATTGCGGGGATGTCCCCCACCGCCGATCGGAAGGAATCGATCGACTTTACCGATGTGTATTACCGCTCCAATCTTGTGATTATTTACAGAAAATCGTTCTGACGAGGAATTTCCGCATGTCTTTTTTTGAAACCGTAACGGACATTCTGCAAGACAACTGGGAGTTGTTTTTGACCGGTGTCGGAAATACGATGCTGATTGCCCTCACCGGCACGCTGTTTGGATTGCTCATCGGGTTGCTGATCGGCATTCTGCGCACCACTCCCCTTTCCCGGCATGCTGTGCCGCGGGGGATCCACCGCGCTGCCAACGCATTATGTTCGGTCTATATTGAAATTTTCCGCGGCACCCCGATGATGGTACAGGCGATGGTCATTTTCTGGGGCTACGCATTTGCCACCGGCGGACGGACGCTGCCGCTGATTACATCGGGAATTCTGATTGTATCCATCAACACCGGCGCCTATATGGCGGAAATCGTACGCGGCGGTATCATCTCCATCGACCGCGGGCAATTTGAGGGCGCTCACGCCATCGGCATGACCCACCTGCAGACCATGATCTATGTGGTTCTGCCACAGGTGATCCGCAATATTCTTCCGTCAATCAGCAATGAGTTTATCATCAACATCAAAGACACCTCGGTTCTGAATGTCATCGGTGTGGCGGAACTGTACTACTACGCCGGAAAAATTCAGATATGGGACCTGAAGATATTTGAAACCTACTTTATCGTCTGTATTATTTATTTCATTCTTACGTTCTCGATCTCGCGCCTGCTGCGCCTGGCGGAGAAAAAACTCGACGGCGGCGATAATTACACCATCTGCGGTTCCCAATCGGATTACAAAGCCGAAATCCACGTAAAGGAGGAGGAAGGGTATGCCGGTGATTGAAGTCCGCCACCTGCAAAAGCAATTTGGCAACCATGAAGTGCTGCATGACATTTCCTTTTCGGTGGAAAGCGGCGATGTTATCAGTGTGATCGGTTCCTCGGGTTCCGGCAAGAGTACGATGCTGCGCTGCATCAATCTGCTGGAAACACCGAGCAACGGAGAAATCCTCTTCCACGGAAAGAACGTACAGGGGACGGATGTATCTCTGACCGGCTACCGCACCAAGGTGACCATGGTGTTCCAGAATTTCAACCTGTTCAATAACATGAACGTGCTGAAAAACTGCACCGTCGGAACACAGAAGGTGCTGGGAATCTCTGCGGAAGAAGCGAACCTGCGCGCCGAAAAGTACCTGGCAAAGGTCGGCATGACTGCCTACCGCAACGCCAAGCCACGCCAGCTTTCCGGCGGGCAAAAGCAGCGGGTAGCCATTGCCCGGGCACTTTGCATGGAGCCGGAAGTCATCCTCTTCGACGAACCCACCTCTGCCCTGGACCCGGAAATGGTGGGTGAGGTGCTCGGCGTGATGAAGTCGCTTGCGTCGGACGGGCTCACCATGATCGTGGTCACGCATGAGATGGCGTTTGCCCGCGATGTCTCCAACCGTGTGATTTTTATGGATCAGGGGCTGATTGAGGAAGAAGGTCGCCCGGAAGAGATTTTTCAGGCACCGAAGCGCCCCCGGACGCGGGAGTTCCTTTCCCGTTATTTTGCCAACTGAAACAAAAGCGGCGCTCCCCACGGGAAGCGCCGCTTTTGTTTC
>CAKSLR010000109.1 GCA_934467435.1 uncultured Eubacteriales bacterium
GAGGAATCTACCATTCAGGACTATGTCAAGGCGGAACATTTCAAGAATCTCTTCGGCACCGATGTGACGCATGACGGCGAGCACATCTTCCCCGATCAGGAATGAAAAAAACGGCACGGAAGTTTTCTTCCGTGCCGGGCTTCCGAAAAAAGCCCACCGCCAAAGCGGTGGGCTTTCTTCGAAATCTTACAGTTCAGCGAAATACTTAATGGTGCGAACCATCTGGCTGGTGTAGGAGTTCTCGTTATCATACCAGGAAACAACCTGCACCTGGTAGGTATCCTCGTCGATCTTGGAGACCATGGTCTGCGTAGCATCGAACAAAGAGCCGTACTTCATACCGATTACGTCGGAAGAAACGATCGGATCTTCATTGTAACCGAAGGACTCGGAAGCCGCAGCCTTCATGGCAGCGTTGATGCCCTCTTTGGTCACGCCGTTTGCCTTCACCACAGCAGTCAGGATGGTGGTGGAGCCGGTCGGAACCGGAACACGCTGTGCGGAACCGATCAGCTTGCCGTTCAGTTCGGGAATTACCAGACCGATTGCCTTTGCAGCACCGGTGGAGTTCGGAACGATGTTGGCAGCGCCGGCACGGGCACGGCGGAGGTCGCCCTTACGGTGCGGGCCGTCCAGAATCATCTGGTCGCCGGTGTATGCATGAATGGTGCTCATGATGCCGCTTTCGATCTTGGCGTAATCATTCAGCGCCTTTGCCATCGGAGCCAGGCAGTTGGTGGTGCAGGATGCCGCAGAGATAATCTGGTCATCCTTGGTCAGGGTCTTTTCGTTGACCGAGTAAACAATGGTCTTCAGATCATTGCCGGCGGGAGCGGAGATAACAACCTTCTTTGCGCCTGCCACGATGTGTGCCATGGACTTTTCCTTGGAGCAGTAGAAACCGGTGCACTCCAGAACGACATCGACATCCAGTTTGCCCCAGGGGCATTCCTTCGCGTCTTTGATGGCATAGATCTTAATTTCCTTGCCGTCTACCGTGATCGAGCCGGGCTCGGTCTCCGTTGCCTCTTTGGAAGAAATGGTGTGCTTTCCTTCACCGATTCTGCCGCAGTAGCCGCCCTGAGCGGTATCATACTTCAGAAGGTGAGCGAGCATCGCCGGGCTGGTCAGATCGTTGATAGCGACCACTTCATACCCTTCCGCGCCGAACATCTGGCGGAAAGCAAGGCGACCGATACGACCGAAACCGTTGATTGCAACTTTAACTGCCATGTGATTTGTCCTCCATATATATAATTATTTTTTTGACAATTGGGATTTTTTCAATCCAAATCATTATAGCACGCGAAAAAACAAGTTGCAAGGGCTTTGCGGAACATTTCTCATTTTTGTTACAATTTACAAAGAAAAATCTCTTTCCATGCGTGATTTTTTCTGTTTTTCCCGCTCACGGGAAAACGGTGGCAGAACCGCGCGGCAGGCAAAAGCGGTAAGCGCGGGCAGGCGGCGCAGGCGGGTGGGGTCTTTGGCTGTACGCCAAAGCCACTCAAGCCCCATCCGCTGCCACCCGTCCGGTGCCCGTCGCACGCGCCCCGCCCAAACATCCAGCGCCCCACCGAGTCCGATGGCAAGGCAGGGGGGGCGGAACGCCGCAATCCACTCTTCCTGCAAAGGGGAGCCGAGGCAGACGAACAGAAGATCGGGCGATGCCGCCGTCACTGCCCCCGCTACCGCCCGCCGCATGCCGGGCGGAAAATATCCGTCCTGCACCCCGCAGACCCGCACGCGGGGAAAGCGACGCTCCAGTTCCCTGCCGGCACGTGCCGCCACCCCGGGGTGCGCCCCCAAAAGAAACACACGGTATCCCCGCGGCGGTGCGGCGGAAAGCAGACGCTCGGCAAAGTCAATACCGGGCATCCGCGAAAGGCGGGCGCCGCGCAACCGCGCCGCCAGGGTGATTCCCACTCCGTCCGGCAGCAAAAGATCGGCGCGATTGAGAAGATCGGAAAACGCAGGGGAACGGGCGGCGCGGTTTGCGATCTCCGCATTGGGGGTAAAAACCGAAAAAGGGCGGTGTGCTGCCGCCATCCGCGCGGCAATCCGCAGCGCCTCCGTCTCCGTAAGAAGGGGAAACCGAAGCGAAAGTATCTTTACCGTATCCGACATAAAAAACATCCTCCCGGGGATGAGCATTACCCCGGGGGGATGTTTTTTATTCAGGCAAGCGCGCGCAGCACGGCACGACCGAGCAAAAGTTGCCCTTCATCGTTCGGGTGGATTCCGTCACGGCAAAAATAGGGGCGGACATCCCACTTTTCAAGGAAAGCGGAACGCAGGTCGAGCAGACGGCAGCTACATTCCCGCGCCAGCCGTGCCAGCGCCAGAGAATACCGCTCGTGGAACCGATAAATTTTATTTTTGTCGCCGAGCCACTTCAGAATGTTGGCGGTATTCAGCCCCTCGCGGGAGAAAAAGTCGAAATAGCGCTCGGAAACGATCGGCGGAAGCGTGCAAAGGGTCACCGCCATGCCGTTTTCCTGCGTCAGGTGAATCATCTCCCGCACATCCCGCTCATAATCGGCAAGCGGCGTTTTCGGCTGATGGTTGGCATCGGGATTCTCGCTGATGGCACGCCAGTCAAAATCACTGTCATTCCCCCCGAACTCGAGAAACGCCACATCCCCGTGCACCCCGGCACCGAGGTCCGCCCGCATCAGGGCAAGCCCGCCCTGTGCCGTCATTCCCATCCGCGCCCGGTTGACAATCTCCATCCCCGTTTTTTCCGCCACATACGAAACTGCCGTGTGCGGGGCAATGCGGTAACGGTTACTCTTTTCGTCATAAACCACACCGCGGGCGATGGAATCTCCCCAAATCACAGCTTTTTTCTTTGTTTCCATCTTCATCACCTATTCATAGATATAGTTTAATCTAGTTTTCAATACTATGTTATCACGTCTTTTCAATTTTGTCAAGAGGAAAAGAAAAACTTTTTGTCGGCTTTTTAATATGATTTTCTTGACTTGCCCCGCAACTTGTGATATACTTTGATTACAGGATTCCCGAAAGCAGCGGAGGATACGCATGGACGACCAAAAAAAGTGGATGCTGATTGCGGATAAACTCCGAAAATCAGAGCCGGCGGAATGGGATGATCTACCCGACCTCGGGCTTTATATGGATCAGGTCACGGGCTATCTCAACCGGCAACTTTCCGCCTTTATGCCGGACGGTGGTGAGGCGCCGCTAACCTCCAGCATGATCAATAATTACGTCAAAAGCGGGCATATCACCCGCCCGACCCAAAAAAAATACAGCCGCGAGCAACTCGCGGCGCTGTATATGCTGTGTTCGCTGAAAAAGAATCTTTCGATCAATGACGCGGCAGCACTCATTTATTTTATGACCGAGCAGGGTGGCTCCCGCGGCGCATACAACGATTTTATCGCCCTGCAGCAGAATACGGTGCATGAGGCGTTCAATCGACTCTCTTCCCTCCCCCCGGAGGCAGAAGAGCAGGATCTGACCGCCCTGGCGCTTGACCTGGCGCTCCGCGCGTGTGCCGAACGCCTGGCAGCGGAAGTGCTGATTACCCATCTGATTCAGAAGGACGATGCCCGCATTGCCCGTGCCCACGCGGCGGCCGAGGAAAAACGTGCGGCGGAAGAAGCCCGCCTGCGCGCCGAGAAAGAAGCCGCCCGCGCCGAAAAAAAGTAAAAAATCGGAGCTAAAACCGAGTAAGAAATGACAGGGGCATAGTGATATGCTCCTGTTTTGCTTGCAAACAAAGCGTGTGCATATTATAATCGTAAGAAAC
>CAKSLR010000110.1 GCA_934467435.1 uncultured Eubacteriales bacterium
ATCCGGCCCGGAGGGCTTGCCGCCCCCGCCCGCAGTTGTATTGCCGCCACCGGTCGTTGTGGTAACGTCATCTCCGCCCGGTACTTCCCCGGGGGAGCAGGCAAAAATCGTTGCCGCGATGGCGAGAATCAACAACACGGCAAGAACGATCCGACTGAATCTCATAATTTCCTCCTTGGTATGTTACGATAAAGGTCGTCGGGACTGCACCGGAAAAAAGCGGCGCCGCCATCGATAAATACACACTACATATTACAACAAACTTGCCGGTTTGTCAAGAGAATTTTGGGCAGTTTGACAACCAATTTGTAAACTCTTTTACGGGGTGGAAAAAGGGTGGCGGCAAACGCCGCCACCCTTTTTGTTTTCTCTTTTTTCAGTTCTTTTTCAGTTCGGCTTTATGGCGGTTCACCAGGGTATGAATCCGGGTCGACTGATCAAGCAGCCCGCTGATGGTCTGATCGTGGTTCAGGGTATCGATCAGGTATGCCACATACTTGCACATATTCACGCTGGCGTACCAGGAACGGCTGAGCAATTCGGGCATCTGATAAACCAGGTTTGTTGTGAAGATGCGGGTAAAGAGCCCTTTTTCAAACGCCTCATCCATCTTATCCAGCCCGTTGCAGAAGAGCCCGAAGGTGGCAAATACGAAGATGCGGTTGGCGCCCTTCTCCTTCAGTTGCATTGCCACGTCAATGATGGAATCGCCGGAAGAAATCATGTCGTCGACAATAATGACATCCATACCCTTCAGATCTCTGCCGAGGTATTCGTGCGCAACAATCGGGTTTTTGCCGTTGACCACCACCGAATAATCACGGCGCTTGTAGAACATACCGAGGTCGATACCGAGCATGGAGGAATAATACATGCACTTGCCCATGCCTCCCTCATCGGGGGAAATGATCATCATTTTGGTGGCATCAAAGTCAATATCCGGATATTCCCGCAACATTGCCTTGATCATCTGGTAGCTGGAACGCACATTATCAAAACCGGAAAGCGGAACGGCGTTCTGCACGCGGGGATCGTGTGCGTCAAAGGTGATGATGTTGCTGACCCCCATATTGGTGAGTTCCTGCAGCGCCACGGCACAGTCGAGAGATTCCCGGCTCGCGCGCTTATGCTGCCGCCCCTCATAGAGCATCGGCATCACAACAGAAATACGGCGTGCCTTACCTTCTGCCGCCTGGATAATCCGCTTGAGATCCTGATAATGCTCATCCGGGCTCATCGGCACCTCTTTGCCGTACATGGTATAGGTCACGCCGTGATTAAATACATCTGAAATAATGTAAAGATCGTTGCCGCGCACGGAATGGTGCAACATCCCCTTTGCCTCGCCGCTGCCGAAACGCGGGCAATCCGCCGAGATCAGGTACGAAACCTCCGCGCCGTGGTTCCGCCACTCGCCAAGATAAGCGTCTACCTCACGCACAAAGTTTTCGCACCCCTTCATACCGACAATACTGAGTTCTCCGAAGAGAGATTCCTTCATATCACGCATCCTCCGCCATCCGTTTGATATTTTTCGCACAATGCGACATATTTCGTCCATATTATAACATTGTTTTTCGGACAAGTCAAGCGCCGCGGTAGAATTTATGAAGGATGATAAAATTTTTGTCGTTCATCACAAAAAGAGCGGGCGGCGCGTAGAATGTAATGATTCTTTTCACGAAAGGAGCGATGCAACACACATGGCAACCAACGATAAAAACGCGGGCGGCAGCGGACGGCTGATCGTCAATGTCCGCACCGCAAACAGCGCCTTTCCCGTCTTCGGTGCCACGGTGACGGTAGAAAATGAGGGCGGCACCCCGTTTCGGCAACGTATGACCACCGACATCAGCGGCAACACCGCCCCCATTTCCCTTGCGGCGCCGGCTGCCGCCAACTCTCTTTCCCCGAATGAGGAAAACCCCTATGCCACCTACCGTATTACCGTCATGCAAACGGGTTTTTACCTGCATGAGAACCGGGAGGTGCCGGTCTTTGACGGCATTACCTCGGTACAGGGGGTGGAACTGATTCCCCTTGCCCCTTATGCGCGAAGCGAAACCTACCCGCGCGGGAACACCGATTTTTCCTCCGGGCAGACCTTGACGAAAGGAGACACGTGATATGCCGGCTACCCCTTATATCCCCGAAACCATTACCGTACATCTCGGTCGCCCGGACGAAGCCGCGCAGAACGTGACCGTCAGTTTTCCCGATTACATCAAAAACGTGGCGTCCAGCGAGATTTACCCCACCTGGCCGGAGAGCGCGCTGCGCGCCAACATCTACGCGCAGATTTCCTTCGCACTCAACCGAATTTACACCGAATATTACCGCTCCCGCGGATATCCCTTTGATATTACCAATTCGACCGCCTACGATCAGGCGTTTTTTTACGGGCGGGACGTATTTGAGAATATTTCGGACATTGTGGATGAAATTTTTAACAGCTACCTGGTGCGCCAGGGGTTTATCGAGCCGCTTTTTGCACAATACTGTGACGGGAACCGTGTGAGTTGCAACGGACTCTCCCAATGGGGTTCCCTTGCGCTTGCCCGGCAGGGCTACACCCCCTATGAAATTCTGACCTACTATTACGGGGATGACATCAGCATCAAAAAGACCGAGGATGTTCGCGGCATTACCCAAAGCGTTCCATCGGTACCGCTGCGGCTCGGTTCCGCCGGCCCCGATGTGCAATTGATTCAGACCCGCCTCAACCGCATTGCCACCAACTACCCCGCCATTCCGAAGATCTATCCGCCGAACGGTGTGTTCGGGGAAACGACCGATGCGGCGGTACGCGCCTTTCAGCGGGTCTTCAATCTGACAGAGGACGGCGTGGTAGGGGAAGCGACCTGGTACCGGATCCTTTACCTCTACAACAGCGTAAAACGGCTGAGCGAACTGTATTCGGAGGGGCTTTCGTTCTCGGAAGTTTCCACACAGTATCCGTCGGAACTTTCCCTCGGTTCCCGTGGGCGTGGCGTGGAGATTTTGCAATACTACCTGAATTACGTAGCGGAATTTGTTTCCACCGTTCCTTCCCTCTCCATTGACGGCATCTTCGGAGAAGAAACCGAGAACGCCGTGCGCGCCTTCCAGCGCACCTACGGACTTGCGGAAGACGGCATTGTGGGGCTGCGCACCTGGGACCGGCTGTATAACGTCTATCTCGGCTTTTCCGATGTGCTGGACTACACGAATGTCGCGGGGCTTGCCCTTCCGTTCCCCGGCAGAACCTACACCATCGGGGACCGGGGCGAGGGCATCCGCGCGTTTCAGACATACCTCAATTACATCGCCCGCTACTATCCCGCCATCCCGACCGTGGAGGCAGACGGCATATTCGGTCCCGCCACGGCACGGGCGATCACGGCGTTTGAAGAAACCTTCGGGCTGCCGGAAAACGACGACGCCATCAGCGCCGATCTCTGGCGCGCCGTTACGAATGTTTACAACGATTTGTACTTATCCCACCAGGCGAGCACCGGGCAGAACCCCGGCTCGGTTGCCGGATAGGAAGGAGTTTTATGTACGATATTACCGACCCCGCCGCCGTGACGCGGGAAGTGCAGCGTTGCCTGCTGGAAGTCTCCTATGCCACGGACGGACTCCCCCATATTGCCGTGGACGGCATTTTCGGGGAAGAAACAGAACACGCCCTGCGCCTTTTCCAGGAACAGAACGGGCTTGACATCACCGGCGCAGCAGATGCGGCGACATGGGAAGAACTTTCGTTTCAGTCCATGACGGC
>CAKSLR010000111.1 GCA_934467435.1 uncultured Eubacteriales bacterium
CCTCGGCGCGGAAATCGTGGTCAATACCGCAGAAGAAGACATTGTGGAGGTTCTGCGGCGGGAACTGGAAAACGGACACCCCGTGGATGTGGCGATCGACTGTCTCGGCGGCGAGGTGATGGGAAAATGCCTGCCCTATCTGCAACTTGACGGGCGCTGGATCATGATTGCGGCGCTGGCAGGTAAAATGACCGAAATCGACCTCAAAAACATTTACGTGCGCCGCGTCCGCATCATCGGCAGCACGCTGCGTTCCCGCCCGCCGGAGGAAAAAGCGGAAATCCTTGCCGCTCTTGTGCGGGATGTGTTCCCTAAGGTAGAAAACGGCGAAGTGCGCCCCACCATCTATCGGGTTCTTCCGATTACCGAGGCGGAGGAAGCCCACAACATCCTCTACCGCGGAGAGAATATCGGCAAAGTGGTTCTCACCGTCGGATAACCCCATCGTTCCCCGTGCAGGGCGGCACGGGGAACGATTTTTTTTGAAATTGGCGCGCGGTCATTGTGTTTTCGGAGAAGATGTGTTATAATGAAGGAAATCCCATTGCCACAGCGCCCCGGGCGGCGCTGAAACCGGAAGGAGAGACGGGCAAAGATGAACCTACTGCACATCAAGTACGCGGTGGAAGTAGCAGAGACAGGCTCGATCAACCGGGCAGCGGAAAAACTGCTGATCGGGCAGCCGAACCTCAGCCGCGCCATCAAAGAACTGGAATCCTCTCTCGATACCAAAATTTTCGACCGCAGCGCCAAGGGCATGACCCTGACGGCGGAGGGAAAAACTTTTCTCTTTTACGCCAAACGGATTCTGAAACAGGTGGACGCAGTGGAGGAAACCTTTCGTCACGGAGTTCCCGTGCGACGGCGTTTTTCCGCCTCGGTCCCCTGCACCGGCTATATCACCGAGGCGTTTGCCCGTTTTGCGGCATGCCCCGGCGCGCATGACGATGCGGAGATCTGCTACCGGGAGGCGGACGCCTCCCGCACGATTGCCGCCCTGCTTCAGGAGGACTGCAAGTTGGGCATTCTCCGCTATGCGGCAAGTGAAGACGCCTACTATAAAACCCTGTTTGAAGAAAAGGGGCTTTCTTACGAACTCATTACCGAATTCCGCCACGTCCTCGTCATGCACCGCGACTGTCCCCTTGCCGCGGAACGCACCGTTCCGCGGCAGCTGCCGCCGGGCTACACCGAGGTCGCGGATGCGGACGCTTCCCTGCCCCCGGAGCGGGAGGACGGATCGCTCGGCGGGGAGCGCCGCCTGTTTGTGTCGGAGGGGTTCTGCCGGCTCTCCGTCATCGCGCATGACCCCCGCACCGTGATGTGGGACTCCCCCATGCCACAGGCGACGCTTGCCCGCTATGGTCTTGCGGCGCGCCCCTGTACGGGGGCGCCGGTCTACAAAGACGTGCTCCTGCGGCGCAAAGACCATCCGCTCTCGCGGCTGGACAACCTGTTTATCGAACAACTTGTTTCGGTCAAGCGGGAGTGTTCTAAGGAAGACCCGCTCGCCCCGGAGGCAATGCCATGAATCTGGACCGTATGATTGCCGTCCGCAGTGACAAAACCATTTACCGGGACGGCGACAAATGCCTGAAAGTCTTTGTCGGCGGACGGAATGTTTCCGACATCTTCCGGGAGGCGATGAACCAATCCCTTCTTCTGGAGGCGGGGGTGTGCGTACCGAGCGTGTTCGGCGTCCGGCAGGAAGGAGAAAAGTGGGCGATTGTCTTTTCCTACATCCGCGGCAAGTCTCTTGAGCGGCATATGGAAGAAGAACCCGAGCGGCAGGCGGAATACCTTTCCCTCTTCATCCGTCTGCAAAAAGAGTTGCATTCCATGGCATCCCCCCGCATGATCCGCCTTGCCGATGTGCTGCCGGGCGTCCTCGGGCAGGAGGAACTTTCCCCTGCCGTACGGGAGCGGCTGCGTGCTGTTGCCGCGACTCTGCCGCCGCAAAGCGCCATCTGCCACGGAGATTTCCGCCCCTCGAACATCCTGCTTTCTGTGGAGGGCAAACCGTATATCATCGATTGCCCGCTGCTGTTTTCGGGTCCCCCGGCGCTGGATGTTGCGATCACCTACCATCGTCTGCGACTTGCGAATGTCGATTACGCCGACCGTTACGCGAAACTTTATTGCGGACAGAACGAATGGCTCTCGCTCTGCGTCCGGCGGCTCTTACCGCTGGCTGCCGCCTTTGTCATGCAGAAAAGCAATGCACGGGAACGGGCGGTTCTGCTGGCCGCCTTGGAAAAAGACATAGAATAGACATTCCTTCCGGCCAAATATGTTGAAAATGCAACAAAAAATGGCTCGCGAATCCTCGCGCCGACATGGTTGGAGTCAGCAGCCAAAGCACGACCATCATGAATCCGACACCACCGCCCGTCTGCGCCCGAACGCACCTTTGCCGGCTTTACCGCTCTCTGCATTTTTACGTCTGTTTGCTTACCGTTCCCGTTTCCAACATTTCTGTTTTTGAATTTTCCTTTGTTTACGGAATAAAAACCGTGTCATTCAAAGAAGAAAACAAAAAGGGCATATCCCTGCGGATATACCCTTGATTTTTAGTTTTCAGTTTGTCGTTTCGGCATACCTTTTCTCGTTCTGTGCTGTGGTATATCATTCCATATCATGCTCGTAAACGCGCATCCAACGATCGTATTCCTTCTTTCTCGCCTTCTTTCTCGCCCGGAAGTTTTTGAATTGAATGCACGTAAATACAAGTGCCGACCCCCTAAGCAAAACGCCTATCCGGCAGAAGGGGGTTGCAAAAACAGCAAGCGCTAGGAACCATACAAGCGAACAGCCGGAAAGGATCAGGAATTGAAGCGGATTTTTGGAAATTTCCGGTTTTTCGGGTTTCTTGGCCTCCTCATGCGAGAACTGCAGTTCTACCTTGTCCGGAAGATGGTCTGCATACTTCACCGGTTCGATTCGATGATTCACCTTCTTCCGATAACGCTCCATAGCCTTATCTTTCTCCATCTCGGTTAAAATATCGCCGGGCAACGGATATATCTCTGCGCCTGCAGGAAGCCTGATCTCTTCAGGGCTGTTATTCACCATGTTTTCCCCCTTTCACAAAGACTTCATGCTTGTTATATCATCTTGCCGCATTTTGTCAATACCTTATGCACATTCCCCCAAAAAGCACAAAAAAGAAAGGAGACACCATTATGATTATCCGGATTTGCGTCGGTTCCTCCTGCCACCTGAAAGGATCGGAGGAACTGGTCTCTCTGTTTGAAGAGGCGGTAAAGAGCCGTCACTTGGAAAACGAGGTCACGCTGGCGGGCAGTTTTTGCTTCGGCAAGTGCAACCGCGAAGGAGTCACGGTAGCGCTGGACGATGAAATTTTCACCGGCATCACGCCCGAAAAATTTCCGGTTTTCTTTGCGGAGCAGATCAGCCCCCGTCTCTCGAAATAAAAAGGTCGGAAACCGCCCGCGGGGCGGTTTCCGACCTTTTTTTGCCTGAGGAACGTGCGACCGAACACTTATTATATAAAAATTATATAACGGTTATGCGGTTTTCGCTCTTGCAAAAAAAAGGGATCTGTGTTACAATGAGTCATATGAGAAAGCAAATTGATACATTATGTATCAATTCACGAAGAAAACGAGGTTTACCGCTTCGCTTTTGTACAAGTCAACGAAAGCGCCGGCACCGTATTCTTCGGGGAGTGCTTTCCGCAAACGATTTTTCGAATTTCAAAATTCAGTACAGGAC
>CAKSLR010000112.1 GCA_934467435.1 uncultured Eubacteriales bacterium
AAAGGCTGCTGACCAGGTTGTTGGCAACCGAACTGATCAGGTCGCTGTACCGCAGCAGGATGTTGTTGAAAAGTTCCGGCACGGTACTGCCGGTGACACCCACCTGCGTCAGAATCAGATTGTAGAGCAGTTGGTTCTGTTGAATTGCGTTCAACAGCCGCGTCATGTATTCCAGCAACGTTTTTTGCAGTTCGTCGTAGTTCTGGTGAATCATCGGAATGATCGAGAACACGATGCCGGCGATACACAAAACGGCAACCGCCGAGGCAAGAATCACCGAAAGCGTGCGGGAAAATGCGGCGGACAGCGGCTTCTTGCGGAAGGTTCTGCGTCGTAGCCACCCTTCCAGTTTCGCGGAAAGCGGAAAGAGCGTCAGGGCGATCAGCGCACCGAACAGAACGCTTTTTGCCGAGAATATCAGCGCGGACAGATAACCGTAAATCTTACCGAAATTGAGGATGGAGAAGAAAAATAGAATGGCGGCGAGGAGAACGAGGAGAACATAAATGGCAATGGTGGTATATTTGTCATTCATCCACTTCTTCATGCGTTGTCTCCTCCTTTTCCCGCGACGTATCTTCCCGCGCCTGCGCTGCGGGGGAGTAAGTTCCGATGACGTCGGGCAGCGTGGTCGTTTCATAGAGAGCAAGGTCTGTCGGGTAGGATTTTTTTGCCAGGCGGCGATTGGCAAAATCACCGACCAGACGATAGATGACCGAAAACAGCGGCACGCCGATAAACCAGCCGATCGGACCGATCCATGCGCCGATCAGAATAATGGCGGTAATGACCCACACGGCGGAAAGCCCGGTCGAGGAACCGACAATCTTCGGACCGATGATGTTACCGTCTACCTGTTGAATCAGAACGGCAAGCGCGAGGAACACCAGCGCCATAATCGGGTCTTTGACGAAGATAATAAGAAAACCGGGAATCATGCCGAGCACCGGACCGAAAGCGGGAATGATGCTGGCAACGCCGACGATGGTGGCAATCATGGGATAATAGGGAATCCGCGCAATGGCAAACACTACGAACGCAATCGCCCAGACAATCAGCGAATCAAACAGTTTGCCGATGATAAACTGACCGAACGCACGGTCGGTAAACTGGAGTGTCTCCCGCACCGCTCGGTAGGCACGCATCGGGAAGACGGCAAGAAAGATTTTTCGAATGGCTGCCAGCAGATATTCCTTGAAAAGCAGTACGTAGAAAGAGAGAAAAACACCGAGCAGAACATTGCCGACTATGGCAAGGAACTGGACGCTGAATGCGCCGAGTGCCGAGGTCACGGAATTCATGAAAGACTGCAGGGCTTCCGAAAACTGCTTGGAGGAAAGGAGTTCCGAGAGACTGTGACCGCCGCCGAAGAGCGAGGACTCGGCAAGCCACGCGTCAATGCGTTTCACAAGCAGGGAGATGTACATATTGATATTCTTGTAGAAGTCCTGGTAGTTGTTCGCAATCTGCGGAATCATCATCAAAAGAATCAGTGCGATAATCAAAAGCAGAGTGAGATAGGTGACGAAAAGAGAAAGGATCCGGCAGAGTTTGGCATACCGCCGCCCGAGCCGTCGGGAAAACGCCCGTTCGATCCGACGGAGAAGCGGATTGCAGATATAAGCAATCGCCAACCCGATCAGGAGGGGGTTCATGACCGTGAAAAAATTCCGAAGGATGCCGAAAAAGTAGGGAAGATTGATGCATACAACGACGGCAAGCATGATGAGCGCCAGAACGATGAAGGCATAGATGGCAATGGAAGTATAACGGTCATTTTTTCGGAACCGCAGCAAGGCGCTCCCCCCTTTCCCGAAACGGCTTTTTCACAAGACAACCCATATGGTCATTATACCCTTTTTCGTAAAAAAAAGCAAGGGGAAAGCCGAGAATCCCGAAAGAATTTACAAATGGTTGCTTTTTTTTCGGTCCTGTGCTATAATGGAAGCGGCGGCACCTCCTCCGGGTGTGCCACGCCGAATCCAACGGAGTGAAACCATATGAACAGCAAAAACAGCAATTTTTATTACGGCAGACGCGCCGCACGACGTGCGAACGCGAAAATCAACCTTTATCTTGACGTCCTTTCCCGCCGGAATGTAGGGTTTCATAATATTCTTACGGTGATGCACAGCCTTTCTTTGCACGATGATGTGCTGGTAGAGGTGCAACCGGCGTCCGTGCCGGAAATATCCCTGCATGTGTATGGCGCTCGCCTGCCACTGAATGAAAAAAATCTGGCTTATCGCGCGGCAGATTGCTTCATGCAGCAAACAGGGCTTGCAGGACGGGTGTTGCTTACCATCCGCAAAAAACTGCCGGTTGCCGCCGGACTTGCCGGCGGGAGCAGCGACGCGGCGGCAACCCTACTGTGCCTGAACGAACTTGCCGGGGCGCCGCTTTCTTCCGGGGAATTGCTCTCCCTCGGTGCTTCGCTTGGCTCCGATGTGCCTTTTTGTCTGGTGGGTGGTACGCAGATCTGCCGTGGCAGGGGGGAAGTGATGAAGCCGCTTTCTTGTCCTGCGCCGCTTTTTGTCGTGATTGCCATCGGGCGGGAACACGTTTCCACCCCACGGGCGTTTGCCGCCATGGACACCTACTATCATGATTTTGACGGCAGCGTGCCACACGGTAAAGATGCCGAGGCGCTTGCCGATGCCGTCCGCGCGGGGACACTGCCGCAAAACGCCGCGATGCTCTATAATGCGTTTGAAGAGGTGATTCTGCCGGGCTGCCCGATGGCGGCAACGCTGCGGTCACGCCTCTTGGAGATGGGTGCCTATGCGGCGCATATGAGCGGCAGCGGTCCTTCGGTATTCGGGTTGTTTGAGAGAGAAGAAGATGCTCGCCGTGCGGCGGCAGCGCTGGGGCGCTGTGCGCGCGCAACGACATCTGCCGCAGAATAAGTTCTTCTGGCTGCGGCGAACCGCGACAAAACTGTTTTTGCCACGTCGCAAACAGAAACGGGGAACCCCCTGCCACGCAGGGGGTTCCCCGTTCTTCAATGCAGAAAGCCTTCTACAATGACATCCTCGGCTTCCGCCTCGGTCATGCCGAACGTCATCAGCTTGAGGATCTGGTCACCGTTGATCTTGCCGATCGCAGCCTCGTGAACCAGTTGCGCATCGCTGTTTTCGGCACAGATCTCGGGCACCGAGCGCACTTTCGCCTGGTCCATGATGATAGAGTCACATTGCACATGCGCGCGGCAGGGGGCATCCCCTGTGACGCAGGGGTGGAAGGTCTGCGTGGAGTTCCCCTTCGCAATACTGCGGGAAACTACCTGCCCGACGGCACCCTCCCCGGTAAGACGGATGCCGACATCGCTTTCCACCACCTGATTGCCGTCGGTCAGCATTCGCTCTGTCAGAATCAGTTTTGCGCCTTTGCCGACGGTAGCCTCTGTCTCCCGAAGGGAGGAATCCACTCCGCGGATCTGCACCATTTCCATCTCGCAGACCGCCCCCTCGTCCAGTTCCACTACGGTTTTCGGGTTGAGGACACGCGCCCCGTCCCCCACGCCTTCGCCGTAATGCTTTTCAACGTAGCGTACGTGCGCGCCACGCCCGATATGGAAGGTATGGATGC
>CAKSLR010000113.1 GCA_934467435.1 uncultured Eubacteriales bacterium
GGGGAAATGGTATTGTGCGCCTCCCCTTCCGTTTCGGCATAGACGAACGCCGCCTCGTCGGTATAACCGCGCCAGGTAACAAGAATCCGGTCGGCAAGGTCCACAAGGCGCTCCCGATCCGCCCCGCGCAGGCGGATGACCGACATCGGCCAGCGGACGATGCCCGCCTCCACGTCTTCATACCCCGCAAAGGTCAACTTCTGTTCCATCGGCGCGCGCGCCATGGCAAAAGTGTAACGCCCGCCCTGCATATGATCGTGGGCGAGAATCGAACCGCCGACAATCGGCAGATCAGCGTTTGAGCCGATAAAATAGTGCGGGAATTCGGTCACGAACCCCAGCAGTTTGGCAAAGGAAGAACGGTCAATCTTCATCGGCACATGCGCCGCACAGAGTGCAATGCAGTGCTCATTATAATACACATACGGGGAATATTGCAGGTACCAGTCCGCCCCCGCCATGGTAAACGGAATCATGCGCAGGTTCTGCCGTGCCGGGTGCCGCAGGTTGCCGGCGTATCCCTCGTTTTCATGGCAAAGCAGGCATTTCGGATAACCGCTTTGGGGCAGGAGTTTGGCGGCGGCAATCGCCTTCGGATCCTTTTCGGGTTTCGAGAGATTGACGGTAATATCCATCTCGCCGTACGCACTCTCCACCGTCCATTTCAGATCTTTTTTCACGCGGTAAGTCCGGATGTAGTCGGATGCGCGGCAAAGGTGATAGAAATCATCGGTCGCCGCCTCGGGACTTTGACGGTAAAGTTCACGGAAACGGGCAATCACACTCCGCGGGGGCGGCGTCAGAAGTCCCATGACCGACGTATCGAAAAGGTCGCGGTACGCCACGCTGTTTTCCGCAATCAGCCCCTGCGCGGCAGCATAGTCGTCCATTTCGCGCAAAATGTCCTCCAGCGGTGCGTCCTCCGCCTCTCCCTCCGCAATGGAGGAAAGCCCGAAACGGGCAAGCAGCAGGTTCGTCGCATAAGCGCGATCCTCTTCCCCGATCAGATCTTCCCGTACGGCGTAATTCACAAGCTGTTTGATGTTTTTTTCGATATTCTCCATGTCAGCCACCCTTATCTGTTCCGTTTTACGTTTTTTACCCTAACATTATAGCACCGGCAGGGAGAATTGTCAAAGGGGTTTTGCGTAAAAATCGGGAAAATCTTCCCCGCGCGACAAAAAGGTCGCGGGGCGAATATCGCCCCGCGACCGGGAGATCAACCGAGGAAGGCGCCTGCCTTCCGCAGCCGGTCTTGCAAAAGATCGGTATCCACATCGGCTGCCGCCACGCCGCACTCTTTGGCAACGGCAGCGGCGACCCCCGCCGCCTCGCCCGTTGCCGAGCAAATCGGCATAATGCGAACCGACGCCTGCGCCTCGTGCGTTGCGCCGATGGAACGCCCGACCACCAGCAGGTTGGACAGGTCACGCGGCAGAAGCGAGCGGTACGGAATGGTGTAATACACCCCCTCGGGAAAATAGTAGTGGCTGGTGCCGCTGCCGTCCGGCGAATGGATGTCGATATCATAGTTCCCTGCGGCAATGGCATCGGGGAATTTGGTTCCCGCCATCAGTTCCTCTCCCGTCAGCACGTGGCGGGCATCGATCATGCGGCTCTCCCGCACCCCGATGGAGGCGGCGGTCATCAGCAGATCGGCATGGGCAAAGGCAGCAAAATTCGTCTTGAGGAAATGTACCATCTCCACCACCTGTTCCCTTGCCTCCGCCTCCGCGCGCGAGACATCAAACGGGTCGGTGGGGTTGAGTTTCACGATACGGGTGGTATTGAAGTGCAGCACATTCGGCAGGCAGGTGGTAAAAATCAGCACATTCTCCCGCGGGTTCTTCAGTTTTCCCGCCGCCTGCCACTCACGGTACAGGGGCGTGATCTCGTCCCGGTGCGCGGAAAATTCCTTCATATCCACATTTCCGATGCGGAAACAGAGCGTCATCGGCTGGCAGAGCGAATCCGCCGGGCGACCGAGGCGGAAAGGACTGCCCGCCAGCGCCGTGAGGGTGGCATCCCCCGTGGCATCGATAAACGTATCCGCGCCGAACACATATTCGCCGCCGACGGTGGCAACGTGTACCGCCGTAACAGCATCCCCGTCACGGTCCACATGCGAAAGGGTGGCGTGGAAGAGGACGGTGACCCCCGCCTCCTTCATTTTGCGGTCGTAAATGACCTTCATGCTCTCTTCGGGAATATTGACACGATGCTGCGAAAAACCGTAGATTTCATCGCGGTTCAGCGCCTCATACATCTCCCGGTAGATGCCCTGCGTCAGTTCAATATCCTGCTTGTCGCCGCACGCATCCGGGATTTTCGTGTGGTTTGGCATATAAGGGGTGATCAGGCAGTTGACCGCCGCACCGCCGAGCGCGCCGCCCGCCTCAATGAGCAGTACCCGCACGCCGGCGCGCGCCGCTGCCAGTGCTGCCGAGCAGCCTGCCTGCCCGCCGCCGACCACGATCAGATCATAATGTTCCATTCCGATTTCCTCCAAAAAAGCAATATTCCACCACCCGCATTATAGCAAAGAGAGGTGCGGAAATCAAGGTTTCCCGCAAAATTTCGCAAAAAAGTGCCGCCACGCAGGCGGCAGCACTTTATTATCATTCGAGTTCAAACGCACCGGTATAAAGTTGGTAGTACTTTCCCTGTGCGGCAATCAGTTCCTCGTGCGTACCGCGTTCGATAATCCGCCCGTGGTCCAGCACCATAATGACATCCGCATTGCGGACAGTGGAGAGGCGGTGCGCGATGACAAACACCGTGCGTCCGTGCATCAATCCATCCATCCCGCGCTGTACAATCGCCTCGGTACGGGTATCAATCGAGGAAGTTGCCTCATCGAGGATCATGACCGGCGGATCGGCAACCGCCGCGCGGGCAATGGAAACCAACTGCCGCTGCCCCTGCGAAAGGTTGGCACCGTTTGCGGAAAGTGGCGTGTTATACCCCTCGGGCAAACGGGTAATGAAGTCATGGGCATTTGCCAGTTTGGCGGCGGCAATACACTCTTCATCGGTGGCATCCAGTTTGCCGTAACGGATATTCTCCATCACCGTACCCGTAAACAGGTTGGTATCCTGCAGCACGATACCGAGGGAACGGCGCAGATCCGACTTGCGGATCTTATTGATATTGATGCCGTCATAGCGAATTTTACCGTCCGCAATGTCATAGAAACGGTTGATGAGATTCGTGATGGTGGTTTTGCCTGCGCCCGTTGCGCCGACAAACGCCACCTTCTGCCCCGGCAGGGCGTAAAGCGAGATGTCATGCAGCACGATCTTCTCGGGCACGTAACCGAAATCCACTTCATTGAGGGTTACTTCACCGCGAAGGGGCGTGTAGGTCACGCTGCCATCCACATTGTGCGGGTGCTTCCAAGCCCAATGCCCCGTGCGTTCGGCGCATTCGGTCAGCTGACCGTTCTCCTC
>CAKSLR010000114.1 GCA_934467435.1 uncultured Eubacteriales bacterium
TTCGCCATCCGCCCGACCTCCGCCAAAAAGGCGGCAAGGGAAACGCCCAAAAGAAAATATAACAGGTACAGCGCCCCGCGCAGCGGGCGGTTATAAAGGGCAAGACGGCGGATGCCCGGTAGCATCAGAAGGGCAGCGGGCAGTGCCGTCAGAGATTCATATACAAAATTGGTAGCGAAGAAGTATCCGACTACGAGGTAACCAAAGCCCATTCGTCAATCTCCGTCCGTATCCGGTTTTCCCGCGCCGCAGCAGCGCTTATACCGCTTGCCGGAGCCGCAGGGGCAGGGGGAATTGCGTCCGATTTTCACGCCGTTTACCGTCCGTTCGGTCTTGCCGCGAACCGGCTCGGCGGGAGTTGCGGAATCAGAAAGCGGCTTCGCGGTCTGCACCCGCACCACATTTTCTCTCGGAACGACCGAAAGCAGGCGGCGCGCGGTGGTATCGCGGATATCCGCCACCATTTGGTCAAACATTTCCGCACCCGTAATGCGGTATTCGTTTACGGGGTTGCGCTGGGCGTAGGCATTGAGCGAGATCGAGTCGCGCAAATCGTCCATGGCGTCGATGTGGTCCATCCATTTTTCATCCACCGTGCGCAAAAGAACCGCACGCTCTACTTCCCGCATGGTATCCGCACCGAACAGTTCGTCCTTTTTCGCGTACAGGGCAAGCGCAGCGTCAATCAGTTCCTGCCGCATTTTTTCCAAGTCTTCTTTTTTCAGCGCCGTTGCCTCTTCTTCGGTGAAGTGGTAGGAGTCCGGCGTGGTGAGAAGCCCGAGATAATGGTTGCGCAGTTCTTCAAAATTGCGCTCTTCCTCACTGACGTAAAGATCGAAATTCGCGCCCACCGACTCGGTAATCATGCCGCGCAGCGTTTCCCGCAGGTCGGCGTCGTTCAGTACCTCGCCGCGCTGGCGGTAGATGATATTCCGCTGCTGGTTCATGACGTCGTCATAGGTCAGCACGCTCTTCCGGCGCTGGAAGTTGATCCCCTCAATCTTCTTCTGCGCTCCTTCAATTGTACGGGTGACAAGACCCATCTCCAACTGCAGGTCGCTGTTTTTCTCGGTATTGATCATGGCAATCATACGGGAATTGGCAAACAGCCGCATGAGGTCATCTTCAAATGAGATAAAGAATTTGGATTCACCGGGATCGCCTTGCCGCCCCGCGCGCCCGCGGAGCTGGTTGTCAATCCGGCGGCTCTCATGCCGCTCGGTACCGAGGATATAGAGCCCGCCCACGCGCCGGACGCGGTCGGCGTCCGGCTGTACTTCTTCCCGGCAGGCGGCGTAGAGTGCGGCGTACTTTTTCCGCGCCGCAAGAATCTCTTCATCGGTCGTGACGGCGGAGGAGACGGCAGCGGCAATCATTTCCTCGGAATAACCTTCTTCTTCCATCCGCTTTTTCGCCATATATTCGGGGTTACCGCCCAGCATGATATCGGTGCCGCGTCCCGCCATGTTGGTGGAAATGGTCACGGCGCCCGATTTGCCCGCCTGTGCGACGATTTCTGCTTCGCGCTCATGGAACTTTGCGTTCAGCACGGTGTGCGGAATCCCCTCCCGCTTCAGCAGATGGGAAAGTTCTTCCGATTTGTCGATGGCTATGGTGCCGACCAGCACCGGCTGCCCTTTTTCGTGGCAGGCGCGGATCTGTTCGACAATGGCACGCAGTTTGGCATCTCGCCGCAGGAATACGGCATCGTTGTGATCCACGCGGATCATCGGCAGGTTGGTGGGAACTTCCACTACATCCAGTGCGTAAATATCACGGAATTCCTGATCTTCGGTCAGCGCCGTTCCCGTCATGCCGGAGAGTTTTTCATACATGCGGAAATAGTTCTGGAAGGTGATGCTTGCCAGCGTGCGGGTTTCCTGCTCCACTTTCACGCGCTCTTTGGCTTCAATCGCCTGGTGCAGTCCGTCCGAATAACGGCGACCCGGCATCAGACGCCCGGTGAAGGCGTCTACGATAATAACCTGGTCATCCTTTACCACATAATCCACATCCCGTTTCATCAGACCGTAAGCACGGATGGCAAGATTGATGTGGTGAACGATGGTGGCGTTTTCGGGGTCGGAGATGTTGGAGAGTCCGAAGTATTTCTCCACGCGCTGAATCCCGTTCTGCGTCAGGAAGGCGGAGTGCGCTTTCTCATCCACCACATAATCCTCTTCGTAGACGTCGTTTGCCGCTTTGTCGTCGGTTTCGGTAATCACGCGCCGGGTCATGGTGCGCGCCAGCGCATCTGCTTTTTCATAAAAATCGGTGGATTTGGTGCTGTTGCCCGAAATAATCAGCGGGGTACGCGCCTCATCAATCAAAATCGAGTCCACTTCATCGACAATGGCAAAGTGGTGCCCGCGCTGCATGAGTTGGGAGCGGTAAATCACCATGTTATCCCGCAGGTAGTCAAAGCCGAACTCATTGTTGGTGCCGTAGGTGATGTCCGCTGCGTACGCTGCACGTTTCTCTTCCTCCGGCTGACGGGGAACAACCAGCCCCGTTCGCATACCGAGGAACCCGTAAACGCGCCCCATTTCCTCGCTGTCACGGCGGGCAAGATAGTCGTTGACGGTAACGATGTGCACCCCCTTGCCGGGAATGGCATTGAGGTAGGCGGGCAGGGTGGCGACCAGCGTTTTACCTTCGCCGGTCTTCATCTCGGCAATGCGCCCCTGGTGCAGCAGAATGCCGCCGAGGAGCTGTACGTGAAACGGCCGCTTGCCGAGTACGCGATAGTCGGCTTCCCGCACCGTGGCAAATGCCTCTGGCAACAGGTCGTCCAGACTCTCCCCCGCCGCAAGACGTGCGCGGAAAGTCTCGGTCATGGCGCGCAGTTCCTCATCGGTTTTCTTTTTGTAGGCTTCCTCCAGCGCTTCGATCTTATCGGCAATCGGCTCGATTTTCTTAATCTGGCGCTGGCTGTACGTTCCGAACAGTTTTTCCGTAAGTTTCATATGTCCCGGCGCCCTGCGGCGCCCCTCCTCTGTTCTGTTCGGCGTCTCCGCCGAAAAATCACTTATCTTACATTATACAGGAATTGGATAGAGAAAACTATAAAAACTTGTAAACTTTTTGCTTTGCACACCATCTTTTTTCCTTGACGGAGCGGGGGGGAACGGTGTACAATGAAAGAAATGAACCGAAAAGAGAGGGAAATCCATGTCAAAGATTCACATTGTTCTGTACCAGCCCGAAATTCCGCAGAACACCGGTAACATTGCCCGCACCTGTGCGGCAACGGGTGCCGCGCTGCATCTCATCCGTCCGCTCGGCTTTGAAATCGACGACCGGAAACTCAAACGCGCGGGGCTGGATTATTGGGATAAACTCGATATTACCTACTACGAAAATGCCGAGGCGTTTTTTGAACGGCACAGCGGGGAAGCACTTTTCTGCTTTTCGACCAAGGCG
>CAKSLR010000115.1 GCA_934467435.1 uncultured Eubacteriales bacterium
GCCGGATCTGGTCTTGCTCGACATTATGATGCCGAAAAAGGACGGTTGGCAGGTCTGCCGTGAGATCCGGGAGATTTCCCCGAAGCCGGTCATTATGATTACCGCCAAAGGCGAAGTATTTGACAAGGTGCTGGGGCTGGAACTCGGTGCGGATGATTTTATTGTCAAGCCTTTTGACATGAAAGAGCTTTCTGCCCGGATTAAAGCGGTGTTGCGCCGTTACAACGCTCACACCGCCTCGTCGGATGAAGAAGTCATCAAGTTTGATAACATTGAAATCAGTCTGCAGAAATATGAACTGAAACTCCGCGGTAAGTCGATCGACATTCCGCCGAAGGAACTGGAACTTCTCTACTTCCTGGCTTCTAACTGCAACCGCGTCTTTACGCGCGACCAGTTGCTGGACAAGGTGTGGGGGTTTGACTATCTCGGTGACTCGCGCACGGTAGATGTTCACGTCAAACGTCTGCGAGAGAAGTTAGAGGGCGTTTCGGATAAGTGGGTACTCAAGACCGTTTGGGGCGTCGGCTACAAGTTCGAGGTGTTGCAATAAAAGGAGTGGGGGCGCAGTGAAGTGCCCCCACTCCTTTTTATGAAATGATGTGCCCCGCGGTCTTCCGCGGGGCACTCGTTTTTTACCAGTCTGTTCCCTCAAAATCGGGGTTTGTATAGTTGTCATAGCCGTGCTCGACCAGCCTCACATTGCTAAGGAAATCATTCCCTTCTCCCATAGTTTCGGCGAGGCTCTGCCAATCCGCCCGGTCACCCATGTTGTAAACAATCGCAAGACTCTTACAGCCACTGAAGGCGAAACTTCCGACAGAACGGATGCCTTTCCCCAAATAAAGCAGCCGCAAACTCCCGCACTTCTGGAAGGTATAATCCTGCACATCCAGAATCGTACCGGGCAGGTAAATTTTCTCCAGCGCAGTGCAACCGGAGAAGGCGTACTCCGCAAGAGTGGTCAGGTCCGAAGGCATACGCACCCGATTCAGCAACCGACAGTTATAGAAAGCATTCGCACCGATGGTCTTAACGCGATCGGGCATCCGGATCGAGACAATCTCCTTGCCGCTGAAGGCATACGGAGCCACCATGATTGTATCTTCGCGCAGGATGACTTCATAGACATTGGTCAGGCGTTCTTCGCCCTCTTCCAGTTCTCTGCCCTCCTGATCCTTGATGGCAGCAACCAGTTCTTCGTACGTGAGTTTGGGTGAAACAAATGAATACGCAACGCGACCGACATAAACAACGCCAACCGGCTGAGACGAAAACCACTTGGTCTGATGCAATGCCTCATTGCCGACATAAACGACACTGTCCGTTACCAGGATTTCACTGACATTCTGACAGCCGGCAAACGCGTTGTCCCCGATGCGGGTACAGGAAGAAAGCAATTCCACCGTTGTCAGTGTGGTGGGGACATACTGCACCGAGGTGACAACGGAAGGCGCACCGAAGAGGTAGCCGATATAGCCTTTGGTTTCATCATCGGCAGACGCACCGATAAACGGAAGTACCATTTTTTCCAGTTCACAACCGGCAAACGCACCTTCCCCGATGCTGACAACGCTCGCGGGAATGCTGACGGAAGTGATCTTGCAGTTTTCAAACGCGCCGGCGGCAATACCGGTTGTGCCATCACGCACGGACGCCGGAGATCCTTCCTCGCCCTTGTACTTATACAGCACGTTTCCGGTATAAATCAAGCCCTCCTGGGCTTCATACCATGCAGTACCTTCAAAGGCGGCGTAGCCGACGGTCGTCAGCGCATCCGGGAAACCGCCCGCAAACGTTGCCAGCGAAGCGGCACCGCGGAAAGCGTTCCGTCCGATGGAAACCAGGGTTTCCGGCAATTTCACGGAAGTGATGCCCGTGCAACCGGAGAACTGCCCCTCTGCAATCTCGGTAATCGGCAAAAGCACGATGTCGCCCGAAATCGCGCCGGGAACAGCAATCAGATCATTTCCTGCCGCGTTGTAAAGCAAGCCACCGTCCAACCGATAGGCAGTGTTGCCCTCCGCCAACCGGATGGCGGCAAGGCGCGAACAACCGGCAAAGGCGTCCTTTTCGATAGAAACTGCACCACTGCCGATGCGGACTTCGGTCAGGTTAAGACAATCGTAGAACGCGCGGGATGCGATGGTTGCACAGCTGTCGCGCAGAATCACGGTCTTCAGCGTTGCGGGAACCGCCGCGGCATTTTCCTCCGCCGACGCGGCACCGAAAATGTAACCAAGATAGGTATTCGTTTCGGTCGTTGCATTTTCACCGATAAAGGAAAGCGTAATCTCTGTCAGTTGACTGCCGCGGAAAGCAGCGGCGCCGATGTTGATGACACTCGCGGGAATGGTGACCGATCTCAGCGGCAGACCGTCAAACGCGCCGGAAGCAATGGCAACGGTACCGTCGGGAACGACCAGATCCGTCTCCTTCAGTTCCCCCTTGTAGCCGTAAAGAACTTTACCGACCAGAACAATGCCCTCTCCTTTGCTCTCATAATACGGCGTATTGCGGAACGCATCCCGCCCGATTGCCACAATGGTATCCGGCAGATTGATGGTAGCCAAGGTAGTACAGTCGTTGAACGCGCCGTCACCGATGGCGGAGCAGGCGGAGGAAAGGGTCAGCGTTTTCAGCGTGGAGGGCACGAACCTGCCGTTATCTTCATACTTCGCCGCACCGAAGATGTGACCGAGGTAACCGATGCTGCCACTTGCATCCTGTCCAACAAAGGGAAGGGTGATTTCCGCAAGCGGGCAGGAAACGTACGCGCCGATGCCGATCGATGTTACCGTATCGGGCAGCGTGACGGACGTAATGCCGCAACGGGCAAAGGCATAACTGCCGACGGTCGTGGTAGCGCTGCCGAGCGTCACTTCCGTGATGGAAGTGCAGCCGTCAAACGCAAAATCCGCAATGGTAGTGCAGCCGTCACCGATCGTCACTTTATGCAGGGATTCCGGCACAACACGTGCGTTTTCGGTAAACGATGCGCCGCCGAAGAGGAAACCGAAAAACGTATCCGACTCCGCACTGCCGCCGACAAACGGCACGCGGATCTCCGCCAGCGCCGTGCAGCCGGTGAACGCGCCGCTCCCGATTTTGGTGACCGTATCCGGCACCACAACGGAAGTGATGTAACGGCAGCCGGAGAACGCCCCGTCCGCAATCGCGGTGACCGTATAGGTCTCACCGTTCATCTCCACGGTTTCGGGAATGACCAGCGTCCCCTCCAGTTTGCCGGTGTAACCGCTGACGGTGCAGTGGTTGCCCGCCACGGTATATTGTACCTTACCGGGGGTATCGTCATCCCCGGGCTGGTCCGGGTTCGGTTTGTCCGGCTGATCCGGCCCGGAGGGC
>CAKSLR010000116.1 GCA_934467435.1 uncultured Eubacteriales bacterium
AGTTGAAAATGGATGCCGTGCATGGTATAATACCCTCGGTGTTGTCTGCGGCAGACCCCGAAAAAAGGGGGGACCGCGGCGGGATGTTTCCCGCGCGGAAAGGAGTTTTATGGCAGAACTATTTTCAAATGTAACCAATATTACGTGGCAACAGGTCGTCATGTGGGTCATCGGCGGTCTTTTGATTTACCTTGCTATCTGCAGGGATATGGAGCCGACCCTTCTTTTGCCGCTCGGCTTCGGCGCCATCCTTGTCAATCTGCCTTTTTCCGGCGCGGTCGATCAGATGTTTGACGGTGTTCTCGAACCGGGTGTGATTGACGTTTTGTTCGGCGCCGGCATCGCCAACGAGTTGTTTCCTCTGCTTCTTTTCATCGGCATCGGTGCCATGATCGATTTCGGGCCGCTGCTCTCTAATCCCAAGCTGATGCTCTTCGGTGCGGCGGCGCAGTTCGGTATTTTCATGACCTGTGCGCTGGCTGCCCTCTTCGGGTTTGATCTGAAAGACGCTGCCGCCATCGGCATCATCGGCGCGGCGGACGGACCGACCTCCATCTTCGTTGCCAATTTCCTCGGTTCGAAGTACCTCGGCGCCATTACCGTGGCTGCCTATTCCTACATGGCGCTCGTGCCCCTCATCCAGCCTCCGGTTGTCAAGCTGCTTACTACCCAAAAGGAGCGGAGGATTCGGATGCCGTACCGGCAGAAGGATGTCTCGCGCCTGACGAAAATTCTGTTTCCCATTTTCATTACGGTCATTACGGGCATTGTTTCTCCCCGCAGCGTGGCGCTCATCGGTTTTCTGATGTTCGGCAACCTCATCCGGGAGTGCGGGGTGCTCGATTCGCTTTCGGAAACGGCGCAAAAGGTGCTCTCCAACCTGGTCACGCTGTTCCTCGGCATTACCATTGCCACTAAAATGCAGGCGTCGGAGTTTTTGACGCTTGAAACGCTCACCATCATCGCACTCGGTCTTTTTGCCTTTGTGTTCGATACGGCGGGCGGCGTGCTGTTCGCCAAACTGATCAACCTCTTCCTGCCGGCGGAAAAAAAGATCAATCCCATGATCGGCGCTGCCGGTATCTCGGCGTTCCCCATGTCCGCACGGGTTGTGCATAAGATGGGGCTGCGTGAGGACCCGGAGAACTTTTTGCTCATGCACTCGGTCGGCGTCAATGTTTCGGGGCAGATCGCCTCGGTCATTGCGGGCGGGCTGATTCTGAATATGATGGGGTAAAGGAGAGGCATATGCAACTGAATTTTGAAAATTTTCTTGCCACCCTGCCGTTGATGGGGAAGGGAATGGCGGGTATCTTTATCGTAACCGGCGTCATCATTCTTGCTACGGTGCTGCTGGAAGTACTGACCAAGCCCAAACATAAGGACTGATGGGATCGGCGGAGTGAATTTGTGAGGAGAAGAAAGTAAAAGATGACGGTTACGGAAATTTTGATGTTCGCGGTGCACGTGCTGGCAGGTACGGGCGTGTTTTTGGTCGGGGTACACCTGCTGACCTCCAATATCGAGCAACTGGCTACCGGTAAGATACGGGATCTGTTCGGTAAAACGGCAAACCGGCGCCTTGTGAACGTAGGCATCGGCGCGGCGTCCACTGCCCTCATTCAGAGTTCGGGCGTGACCACGGTGCTGATCGTTGGTTTTGTCAATGTCGGCATTATGAACCTCTATCAGGCAAGCGCCATGATTATGGGTGCCAACATCGGTACCACCATCACTGCGCAGATCGCCGCGCTCAGCGCGTTTCCCATTACCACATACATTCAGGTGCTGGTGTTTGTCGGCATTCTGATGAATATGGTTGCCAAGCAGGAGCCCACACAGCGCATCGGTCTGATTCTTGCCGGTTTCGGCATGATTTTCATCGGGCTTGCCCTGATGTCCGATGCCATGGGCGCCAACCGCGTCGCGGTGCAGCGCGTGTTTGAAGAGGTGACCAACCCGCTCCTTTTGCTTGCCGTCGGCGTGTTTTTGACCGCCCTGGTGCAGTCCAGTTCCGTGACCACTTCGGTCATCATTGCCATGTCGGTGGCGGGGTTGACCATCGGCAGCGGGCAGAACGAGGCGCTGTATATCGTCCTCGGTACCAACATCGGTTCCTGCGTCACGGCACTGATGTCCTCTTTCAGCGCGGGCGTCAATGCGAAGCGCGCCAGCCTGATTCACCTGATGTTCAACACCTTCGGCTCGGTGATTTTCTTCCTTGTTCTGATTCTCTGTCCCTCATTTATGGATCTGACCTTCCGCACCTGGTTCCCCGGTTCGCCGGCAACTCAGATCGCCATGTTCCACACTTTCTTCAACGTCACTTGCACCGTTCTGTTTCTTCCGTTCTGCGGCGGGTTTGTGAAGATTTCGGAACTTCTGATCCGGGATAAGAAGAAGGAAACGGTGGTCACATACCTGGACGAACGTATGCTCAACTCGCCCTCACTTGCCGTCTCGCAACTGGAAAAAGAAACGGTGTTGCTGGCGGATACGGCAATGGCGGCGTTTCGTACCTCCTACCGCGCGTTTCATGAAAAAGACCGCTCGCTGATCGAGCCCACCCGGAAACGGATTGAGGAAGCAAATACCATCAGCCGCGCCATCGTCAATTACCTCATCCGCCTGTCGGCACAGAGCAATCTGTCGGTCGAGCAGGATATTTCCGATTTGCACAGCAATATCGGTGACGTGATGCGTATTGCCGAGATTGCCGATAACTTTACCAAGTACGCGCAGCGTTCCATCAATGAAAATCTGGACTTTTCCGAGAGTGTGCAGCATGAGGTGGAGGCAATGGTCGGGCGGGTGGAAGCCCTTTACGATCTGACACGCACCATTATGGAAACGCGCAACACATCGCTGCTTGGCAGTGTGGACCGGGTGGAAGAGGAGATTGACGCTTTCCGGAAGCGACTGATCGACAGCCACATTCACCGTCTCAATACCGGTGAATGCCGTCCCGAATGCAGCAGCGTGTTCATCAATCTGGTTTCCAATCTCGAACGCCTTGGTGACCATCTGACCTATATCGCCCACTCGGTGCGGGCGGTCTGACGTTTTTCGCGCGGTGCTTTTTCGGCACCGCGCGGCTTTTTGATTTCTTTCGGAAAAAACCTTGACTTCCGTCAGGGGGTGTGTTATCATGGTAGGGCAGATTTGCTGCCAGAGGTGAGAAAATGGCGAAAGTAAAAGAGAAAAAACATTATGAGATCGATATGACCGAGGGGCGGGTGTTCGGCAAACTGATTGCTTTTGCCCTGCCGCTGATGGCAACCGGTGTGTTGCAGTGCCTATATAACGCCGCCGACCTGATTGTGGTCGGTCGTTTTGCGGGGGAC
>CAKSLR010000117.1 GCA_934467435.1 uncultured Eubacteriales bacterium
GGATTCTTACGTGACCTATGCCGGCTCTCTTCGTGATAATGTGGCAAAGAGCCTGTATAAAGTCAAGTCTACCATGTGTAACGTCGGTGTGATCAATATTCCCGACCTGCAGCGGGATGCCAAGATTACTCTGGTTTCCGCTACCTCGATTGTGGAGGGCGGCTACCACGATGTAATTCTGCGTTCCACCACGCAAAAACTGTAAGAGAACGGGCTGCCGGGGATTCCCCGGCAGCCCCCTTGTGTGCAGAGAAGGGAGAATTTTTTGAAAAAACTGCTTGTATATCTGCGGGGGTACCGAAAAGAGGCGGTACTCGGCCCGCTTTTCAAACTGTTTGAGGCATTGCTGGAGTTGCTGGTACCGTTGGTCATCGCCACCATTGTGGATCACGGTATCGGCGGTGGGGATGGCGGTTACGTGTGGCGTATGTCGCTGCTGCTGGTGCTGATCGGGGTGGTGGGGCTATTCTTTTCCATCACGGCGCAGTATTTTGCGGCGCGGGCTTCGGTCGGGTTTGCCAGTCGGCTGCGGCAGGCGCTCTTTGCCCACATCGGAAAACTGTCCTATACCGAACTCGACGGGCTGGGCAACGCCACCATGATTACCCGCCTGACCAGCGATATGAACCAGGTGCAGTCGGGACTGAACCTCACGTTGCGCCTGCTGCTGCGTTCCCCGTTTGTGGTGTTCGGCGCCATGGCGATGGCATTTACGGTCGATACCACCTCTGCCGTGACCTTTGTGGCGGTCATTCCCGCACTTTCTTTTGTGGTGTTCGGCATCATGCTGCTGTGCATTCCGCTTTATAAAAAGGTGCAGGCGCGGCTGGACGGCGTGCTGCTGCAGGTGCGGGAAAATTTGGAGGGCACTCGTGTCATCCGTGCCTTTTGCCGGGAGGGGGCGGAGGAGACAGAGTTTTCTTCCCGCAACGCCACCTTGACGCGGGTGCAGCTTTTCGTCGGGCGAATTTCCGCGCTGCTGAATCCGCTGACGTATGTTCTCATCAACGGCGGCATTGTGGCGTTGCTTTATTGCGGCGCCCTGCGGGTGGATAGCGGCGCGCTTTCCACCGGTAGTGTGATTGCACTCTACAACTATATGTCGCAGATTCTGGTGGAGTTGGTCAAACTCGCCAATCTGATGATCACCATGACAAAGAGCGTTGCCTGCGGCAATCGGATTGCGGCAGTTCTGGAGATTCCCGCCGGCGTTGCGGAGGGAGATACGCTGCCTGCGCCGGTACCCGGGTCGCCGGCGGTGGAATTTCGCCATGCATCGCTTGTCTACCGCGGGGCGTCCGGCTGTGCGGTAAAGGACGCGGATTTTCGCGCCATGCCGGGAGAGACGATCGGTATTATCGGCGGTACAGGCTCGGGAAAATCCTCTCTTGTCGGTATGATTCTGCGCGCGTATGACGCAAGCGAGGGCGAGGTGCTCGTGTTCGGGCATCCGGTGGAGGACTATCCGCTTGCCCCGCTGCGCGCCATGGTAGGGCTGGTGCCGCAAAAGGCACAGCTTTTCTCGGGCAGCATTCGCTTCAATCTGCAAATGGGTAAGCGGGAGGCAAGCGATGAGGAACTGTGGGCGGCTCTGTGCGCCGCGCAGGCAGAGGATTTTGTGCGTGCGAAACCCGGCGGACTCGACTTTACGGTAGAGGCGGGCGGCAGAAATCTTTCGGGCGGACAGCGGCAGCGCCTGACCATCGCGCGGGCGCTGGTGCGGCAGCCGAAGATTCTGATTCTCGATGACAGTGCCTCGGCGCTTGACTTTGCCACCGATGCGGCGCTGCGCCGCTCTCTGCGGGAACTTTCCTATCATCCCACGGTTTTTGTGGTGTCGCAACGGACCTCTTCGATTGCCGGTGCAGATCGGATTGTTGTGATGGATGAGGGGAAGGTCGTCGGGCTCGGCAGACAGGATGAATTGCTGCAAACCTGCGCGGTCTATCGCGAAATTTATGATTCCCAGTACAAAAAAGAGGAGGGAGAACATGGCAAAAATGAAAAATAAAGCCGCACCCGGCACGGTCCGGCGCGTGCTGCGCTATATCCGCCGTTATCGGCTCTTGCTTCTTCTTTCTCTCTTACTTGGTGCCGTTTCGGTGGCGCTGACGCTCTATGTCCCGATTCTGGTCGGGCGCACGATGGATTTGATGATCGGGGCGGGGAATGTGGATTTTGCCGGCATTTTCGCGCTTCTTGGGCGGATCGCGCTGCTCGTCGGTATGACCGCCGTTGCCACATGGGGCATGAACATGGTCAACAACCGCATCAGTTATCATGTGGTGCAGGATCTGCGTAACGATGCCTTCGGACGCCTGTTGCACCTGCCCCTTTCGTACCTGGATACCCATCCCCATGGGGATATCGTCAGCCGTGTGATTGCGGATGCCGACCAGTTTGCCGAGGGGTTGCTGCTCGGCTTTTCCCAATTCTTTACCGGGGTGCTGACCATTCTCGGCACGCTGGTGTTTATGCTGACCATTCACCCCGGCGTCACGCTGGTTGTGGTGTGCCTGACGCCGCTTTCCCTGTTTGTGGCACGGTTTATTGCCTCGCGCACCTATTCCATGTTCCGCGCACAGTCAGCGGCACGTGCCGCCCAGACGGCGCTGATTGACGAAATGATCGGTGCGGAGAAGGTCATTCAGGCGTTCGGGCAGGAAGAAGAGGTGCTCTCCGCTTTTGAAAAAACCAACGACACACTGGAAAAAACCTCTCTGCGCGCGGTGTTCTTTTCTTCCATCACCAATCCGGCAACCCGCTTTATCAACAGCGTGGTATATGCCGGGGTCGCCCTTGCGGGGGCGTTGACCGTGATTGCAACGGGCGGTGTCGCCATGACAGTGGGCGGGCTGACCTGTTTTCTCAGTTATGCAAACCAGTACACCAAGCCCTTCAATGAAATCTCCGGCGTGATCAGCGAACTGCAGAATGCGCTTGCCTGTGCCGACCGTGTGTTTGCCCTGATCGGAGAAACGCCGGAAACAGGTGATGCGGCGCTTCCCACACTGCCCGCGGCACGGGGGGAGATTACGCTTTCGCATGTGGATTTTTCCTATGTGCCGGAACGTCCTCTCATCCGGGATTTCTGCCTTTCGGTGACGCCGGGCAAAAAGGTTGCCATTGTCGGTCCGACCGGCTGCGGCAAAACGACGCTTATCAACCTTCTGATGCGGTTTTACGATGTGCGGGGCGGAGAGATTGCCGTGGATGGGCAGGACATCCGCACCGTCACCCGTGCCT
>CAKSLR010000118.1 GCA_934467435.1 uncultured Eubacteriales bacterium
AATATTTTAACCGCCGTCGGCAAAGGCGGCGCAAAGTTCCTGAAACGTCGCACACACCCCGTAATCGGCACAGGAAAAAATACGCGCCGACCGATCGGGGTTCACGGCAATCACCGTATCCGCGCCCCCGAGCGCGCAGGTGTGCTGCACCGCGCCCGACAGCCCGACGGCAAGATAAACCTTGCAGGAAGCATTTGCCCCGGTCAGCCCGATCTGCTCCGCATAGGGGGCATCCCCGCGATCCACCAGCGGACGGCTGGCTGCCGGGCGCGCCCCAAGGCGGGCGGCAAGGGAAAGAAATGCCGCCCGCTGCCCGGCGACCCCGAGACCGCCGCCCAGCATGACATCCGCCCCCGTGCAGGTACAGCGCACCGTCGCCATGGCGGGGCGGCTGCGGCAGATGATATCGGCAACCGTGCTGCCCCCCCGCGCCGGGCGCGTCAGAATCAGTCTGCCCTCCCGGACCGCAAGCGCGGTGCAATCGGCGCACAGCCCCGCGCCGAGCAGCGCTGCCACTTGCGGGGCAAGGTTTCGCCCGGCATCGGTTGCGGGGAAAAAGACGGCATCGGGGTCAAGGGTACGAAGGGCGTCTGCCAGCGCGGCGGGATCCTCCGCCGCCAGCGAAGTCACGCGCGCCCCGACCGCGTACGCGGCGGAGAGCGACTCTTCTCCCACCGCCACGGTATGAGGCAGTTTTTCCTCTGACGGAGGGAACTCTCCCACCGCCCGTTTTTCGGCGGTACGCAGCGCAGCAAGCAGCGCAGGCAGTTCGGGAAGAGATATCATGCGGCAGCGCCGTTCACCGACCGCTGCATTGCGTGCCATCAGCACCCGTGTGGGGGAGGCGGCAAGACCGCAATCGGCAGGTGCCAGCCCGAGCATCGCGCGGTCAAAGACCTCCACATCTCCCATGCGGGAACGCAGCGAGGGAAACCGCAGGGGAAAGCCGCGCTCCACGGTCAACAGCGCCCGCGTGGGGGGCGGCACCGTCCTGCCGTCCCGCAGGGCAAGCCCTTCGGCACGGAGCGCCATGACGCCGGGTAAAAGCGGCAACCCGAGCAGAGTGGCAAGCATCGGCCCGACCTGCCCGGTTTCTCCTTCGGTGGTGGTTCTGCCACAGAAAATACAGTCAACATCAAGATGTTTTGCCGCCGATGCGAGCGCATGGGCGGTTGCCAGGGTATCTGCCCCCGCGAAGGCGGGGTCGGAGAGCAGAACCGCACGCCCGACGCCGAGACGGGTGAGCGCACGCAGCGGTTCCCGCACCGAAAGCGGACCAAGCGAAAGTACCGTGACTTTCTCTGCCAGGCGCAGCCCGAGTTCCAGTGCGCAGGCGTCAAAGGGTTGCAGATCCCCCCCGACAAAGCGCACGCAGACCAGCGCCTTCATCGGTTCGGCTCCGCGAACGGCAGCAGCGCCTCCGCCACCGCGCGGTAACGGGTATACGCCTCATCGTACGCCGCAAACGCAGCGGGATTCGGTTCGGTGTGGGAGCGCGGCTTGGCACAGCGGGCAAGGGCATCGGCAGGGCCAGAAAACGCACCGGCGGCAACCCCGGCAAGCATAGCAGAGCCGAACGAAGAATCGCTGGATTCCTGCTCAACGAGGGGAAGGTGCAACACATCCGCCACAATCTGCCGCCAAAGCGGACTTGCCGCGCCGCCGCCGATAATCACCGCCTCGCCCCGATGCGGCATACCGAGTGCCTCGATCACGCCGAGCGAATCCCGCAGCGAGAAAGCGACCCCTTCCAGCACCGCACGGGAAAAATGCCCCTTTCCGTGCCCCGAGCGGACAAAGGTAAACGAGCCGGTCATATAGGGGTTTTCGTACGGGGTCAGCTCCCCGTTGAGATAGGGGTGAAAGAGCAGCCCGCCCGCGCCGACCCCCGCCTCTGCCGCCGCTGCGTCCAGGGCACGGTAGTCGCCCCCGAAGGTATCGCGAAACCAACGGTAAGAAGAAGCCGCCGCTTTGGTCGCCGTGCCGGGGTACCAGAGCCCCGGCAGAATATGCGAATAACAAACAAGGTGCGGGTTCGGAAACGGTTTTTCGGTAATGACGCAAACGCGCCCCGCCGTTGCCAGTTTCACGGTCATATCTCCCGCACGGATGCCGCCGGCGGCAAACACCTCCATTGCGGTATCGGTAGTACCGCACAGCACCGGCGTGCCGGCAAGCAGCCCGGTATCCGCCGCCGCAGCGGGTGTTACACCGCCGACCATATCGCCCGGCATGCACAGGCGCGGCAGCACGTCCGCCCGCAGCCCTGCCACCGTGCACAACTCCTCCGAAAAGCAGCCCCGCTCCATATCATAAAGCATGCTGCCCTCCGCCTCGATATGGTCGGTCACGCCGTCCCCCGTCAGGCGGTGACGGACATAGTCCTTGGCGAACAGAATATGCCGCGTGCGGGCAAATACTTCCGGCTCATGCCGCCGAACCCAAAGAAGTTGCGGCAGCGTCCAGATTGTACCCACACGGTGGTAGGAAAGCGTCGTAATCCGGTCGCCCATGGTCCGTTCCAGTTCGGCGGCTTCCCCCGCCGAGCGGGTATCTGTCCAGTAAATCGCGGGACGCAGGGGGCGATAGTCTTCATCGCACAGCACCGCCGTATGGGTTGCCGCGTCAAGAGACAGCGCCGCAACCGATGCCGCAGAGACGCCCGCCTGATCAAGCACCGCGCGGACATTCGCACAGGTGGCGTGGTACCAATCATCGGGATTCTGCTCCGCCATTCCGGCACCGGGATGCCGGGTCGGATACTCCACCGTTGCCGTCGCGGCAATTCTGCCGTCTTCCGAAAGCAGCGTGGCTTTGGATGCCCCACCGCCGAAATCGACACCGAGAAAATATTGCATAAAATCCCCCGTTTATCTGTGCAAAATGTAATTTTCGCCGTCAATGCCGGGGCGAACGCCACGGGCAATCAGCGCGGCATTGTCTTCATGTGCGATCAGCCATTTGTTGCGCCGGAAAAGGTAGGGGTCCTTCGCCGGGGCGGGCAGATCGGTGTTGGTGCCCTCCGAAAGGGCGACAAGGCAGCGGAACCCGCCGTCCTCCACCTGGCAGGGGCAGAAGTGCAGCGAAGTGCCGTAAACCTCAATCAGCGTGCCGCGCGGGACAAAAAAGCCGCGCACATCCGATGCGTGCAGGCGGTTTTCGCACAGGTCGGAGCGCAGGGCAAGCAGCAACACCAAGTCGGTGGCGGCGAGATTGAACTCGCTGCACG
>CAKSLR010000119.1 GCA_934467435.1 uncultured Eubacteriales bacterium
GTATATCTTCCAATACAGTATAGCACATTTCCCCATACCGTGCAAGTTTCTTTTTCGGCAAAGCAGAGATTTTTGCCGCGAGACTTGATTTTTTCACCGAAAACCAGTATAATGTAGGGTAATATGAAAGAAAAAGGAGTGCCGTATGAAAGTATCCGAAATTCCCTACAAACGATATACCATTGAGGAGGCGAAAGAGGCGTTTGCCTCGGTGCGCACAAAACTGCAGAACGCCGCCTCCTGTCGCGAGGCACTTGCCGCGCGGGACGAGTTTCTTTCCATGATGACGACGTACGCCACGGCGGCGTCGCTTTCCCATTGCCGGTTTACCCTGAATACCAAAGACCCGTTTTATCAGGCGGAAGTGGCGTATTACGATGAGGTTGGTCCGCTTTTCGGTGAATTGAATGTGCAGTACTCTGACCTGATGCTGGCAAGCCCCTTCCGGGCGGAGATGGAGGCGCAGATCGGCTCCCGCACCTTCCGGATGTACGAGATTGCGAAAAAGACCTTCTCGCCCGCGATTGTGGAAGACCTGCAGAAGGAAAACGCGATCACGACCGAGTATTCCAAGTTCATGTCCGAGATGCTCTTTACTTTTGACGGGGAGAAGATGCCGCTTTCGGTGCTCCGCGGAAAACTGGAAGATGCAGACCGGGATGTGCGCCGCCGCACGGCGGAGGCGATCGGTCGGGGGCTGGAAGAGAACGCCGATCGGCTGGATGATATTTACGACCGCCTGGTGAAGATCCGTGACGGCATTGCGAAAAAACTCGGCTATAAAAACTTTGTGGAACTCGGCTATTACCGTATGAACCGCCTGGATTACGATGCGGATATGATCCGCCACTTCCGTGAGAATGTGGCGCGTGACCTGGTACCTGCCGTTTCACGCGTGAAAGCGGAACTTGCCGCCGAACTCGGCATTACCGATTTCAAGTTTTACGATGACGCCGTCAGCGCGGCAGGGGCGACCGTCCGCCCGCACCTTTCGGTGGATGAGATTTTTGCCGCCGCCCGCGAGATGTACCATGATATGAACCCCGAGATCGGGCGCTTCATGGATGAGATGTGCGAGGCAGGCGCCTTTGACGTGATGCCGCGGGAAGGAAAATGGGGCGGCGGTTACTGCACCTCGTTCCCCGCTTACAAGCAGCCTTTCATTCTTGCCAACTTCAACGGTTCCTGCGGGGATATTGATGTGATTACCCATGAGTTCGGTCATGCACTGGCTGCCAACTTCGTGTTCCACGGCGGGGATATAGAGTTGGATGTCGGCGGCATGGAAACGGCGGAGTGCCATTCGATGAGCATGGAATTCCTTTGCTGGAAGTACATGGACAAGTTCTTCGGAGACGAGGCGGACAAGTACCGCCGCAAACACCTGCTCTCGGCGCTTTCCTTCATTCCTTACGGCGTGATTGTGGACGAATTCCAGCAGAATGTGTATGAGCACCCCGAATATACCCCTGCCGAGCGTAAGAAGATGTACCTGGAACTGGAGAAAAAATATCGCCCGTATCTGAGTTTTGACGGGATTCCGTATCTGGAAGAGGGAACGCGCTGGCAGTACCAGATGCACATTTACGAGTCGCCCTTCTACTATATCGACTATTGCCTGGCGCAGACCGTGGCGCTTTCGTTCCTCTTCGCCTCGCGGGAGGATTACAGCAGTGCCCTTTCCCGTTATCTGGATTTTGCCCGTGCAGGCGGCACCCGGGCATTCCCCGATCTGATTGCCGCTGCGGGGCTTCCGTCTCCGTTTGTTGACGGCAGCCTGAAGGCGATGGCGGAGAAAGCCATTCGTCTTGCAGAAGAACTGAGTGAGAAGAAATCATAAAAGAAAAGGGAGGCACACGCATGGCACACTACTATCATGAACCTTCGCACACCTTCAACGAATATCTGCTGATTCCCGGTTACACCTCTCCCGAATGTATTCCGGCAAACGTAACGCTGCGCACCCCGCTGGTACGGTATCGCAAGGGGGAAAAACCCGCTATCTCGCTGAACATTCCGCTGGTTTCTGCCATTATGCAGTCGGTTTCCAATGATACCATGGCGATTGCCCTGGCACGGGAGGGCGGCATGTCTTTCATCTACGGTTCGCAGAGCGTGGAGGACGAGGCGGCGATGGTCGCCCGTGTGAAGGCGTATAAGGCGGGCTTTGTCATCAGCGATTCCAACCTCCGCCCGGAGAATACGCTGGCGGATGTGTTGGCACTGAAGGAGCGCAACGGGCACTCCACCATGGCAGTGACCGATGACGGTACTCCCCACGGCAAACTGCTCGGTATTGTGACGGGGCGCGATTATCGCGTCAGCCGTATGGAGAGCGATACCCCCGTGCGTGAGTTTATGACCCCGAGGGAAAAACTCTTTGTCGCCGGGCGGGATACCACGCTGAAGGAAGCCAATGACATCATCTGGGACCACAAACTGAACTCGCTTCCCATTGTGGACGAAAGTGACCGTCTGCTCTACTTTGTCTTCCGGAAAGACTACGCGCAGCACAAAGAAAACCCCTCCGAAATGCTGGACGGGCAGAAACGGTACATGGTAGGCGCCGGTATCAACACGCTGGACTACGAAAAGCGCGTGCCCGCGCTGGTGGAAGCCGGAGCGGATGTGCTTTGCATTGACTCTTCGGAAGGCTATACCTGTTGGCAGAAAAAGACGATTGAATTCATTCGTTCCCGTTACGGCGACCGTGTGAAGGTCGGCGCCGGCAACGTGGTGGATCGGGACGGTTTCCTGTTCCTTGCCGAGGCGGGCGCGGACTTTGTAAAAGTCGGCATCGGCGGCGGCTCTATCTGCATCACGCGGGAGACCAAGGGCATCGGTCGCGGGCAGGCAAGTGCCCTGATCGATGTGGCTGCCGCGCGGGACGAATATTACGAAAAGACCGGGGTGTATGTGCCGATCTGTTCCGACGGCGGCATTGTGCACGATCACCATATGACGCTGGCGCTCGCCATGGGTGCCGATTTCATCATGCTCGGGCGGTATTTTGCCCGCTTTGACGAAAGCCCGACCCCGAAACTGATGGTGAACGGTCAGTACGTCAAGGAGTACTGGGGCGAGGGGTCGAACCGTGCCCGCAACTGGCAGCGGTATGACCTCGGCGG
>CAKSLR010000120.1 GCA_934467435.1 uncultured Eubacteriales bacterium
ATAAAAAAATCCCGGGTCAACCCGGGATTTTTTTGTTTTGCTGTGCGCAGGCAATCCGTTTCCCGATTTCCCATGCAAACGGAGAAAGGAAGAAAATGCCGCACAGTACCACAAACAGATTGCCGATGCGGTTATAAAGTGTCCGTCCCCGGCAGAGGTTCACCGTGGCAACTTCTTCTCCCGCAACCAGCGGGGGGATGGTGGAGAGAATCTCTCCCTTTTCCGTGATGATAGAAGAAATGCCGGTGTTCGCCGCCCGCAAAAGGGCGCGCCCGTTTTCCACCGCGCGCAGAACTGCCTGCCCGTTGTGCTGATACACGGCGGCGGAGTCAAAGAACCAGGAGTCGTTGGTGCCGACTACCAGCAGTTCCGCCCCGGCGGCAACGCTGTCACGTGCAAGAGACTCATAAATCGTATCAAAACAGATCAGCCCGCCCATCGTGCCGAAGGATTCCTCTAACAGAGCGGGGGAGGTGCCCGGGGTCAGTTGGCTGCCGTCCTGCAGCATTTCCAGGCTGGCAAGGGCAGGGAAGACCGCGCGGATGAATCCCTCCATCGGCACATATTCCCCAAAGGGAACCAGGTGCCGTTTGTGGTAGACCTGTTCGCTGACGCTGCCATCCGGGCGGAACACGTAAAGGGAATTGTAGCGCAGCCGCGCGCCATCCTCCCCCGTTTCGTAATAGAAAGCACCCACTACCTGTGTGGCGCCGGTTTCTTCGGCAATCATGCGCACCCGCTCCCGGTTGACGCTGCCTTCCTGCAGGGTGGAAGTGACTGCCGTTTCGGGCCAGATCATCAGGGTGGCATCCTTTTTTGCCGCTTCTTTGGCAAGATCGGCATACCGAGAAACGGCATCGGTCGTATCGTCCCATTTTTCAGAGGACGAGAGATTGGCTTGCAGCCCGGATTTCACCGCGCTTTTCCTGTGGCAGGCAATACGAGAGGGTGGAGAGCCCGAAGTTCAAAAGAAAGAGGGTAGCGGCAACGCCCGCCGCGACCGAAGCGCGGCGTTTTTCCCTTTTGGTAAGCCACAGGATGCCAAGGGCGAGGCATGCGTTCACCGCCGCGATGATAAACGTGACAAAATAAGAACCGAAAAACGAAGCGGAAGAACAGAGAAGCAGGTTCTTGTGTTGCGAGAGTGCGAGTTGCGTCCCCCACGGCACGCCCATCCAGGTCAGGTTCTGCGTCCAGGCATAAACCGTCCACCCCCCCGCGAAGAGCAGGGGCAGCAGCAGGGGCAGCCGCCGAACTGCGCGGGTGCGGGAAAGGTGCGCGAGCGTCCAGAACAGAAAGGAAAAACCAAGGCTCTGGAGCAGGGGCAGCAGCACACAAGCAGCAAAGATGACCAGCAGCGCGAGAAAAGGGGTCATACCGCTGACGTAATCCAGCGGCCACAGCCGCAAAAACCAGTGAAAGGTTACCATGAAAAAGCCCATGGAAAACCACATGCCTGCACCGTAATAACGGCGGGGCGGGCGCGCGGTATCGGACGCGAGCCATTCCCCGAAGAAAAGGAGCAGGGCGGGAATCAGGGAAACAAACGCAAGCGCGGAAATTTGGGTAAAGCTGACCGGCAGCGCTGCCAGCGCCCCGGAAAGATATAGGCAAAGCCGCCGCCCGCGCGGATTACGAATGACCATGCGAAACCTCCTTGCGGCAACCGGGGAATTCTGCCGTAAAATAAATTTCCTCCGGGGGAATGACAAACTGCCGCCCGGAAAGGTAAGCCAGCACACCGCTCTCGCCCGTAAAATCAAAAGCAAGGCGGTAGGCATAAAGGGCTTGGAACTTATATCCCCGTGCGCGGTCCTCCCGGTTGACGCCGTATTTGCCGTCCCCCCACAGTGGGTGCCCAACGTGTGCCATATGGGCACGGATCTGGTGGGTACGGCCGGTGAGCAAGGCAATTTCAAGCAGCGCATCCCCGTTCTTTTCCGCCAGAACGCGGTAACGGGTGCGGATTTCCTTGGCGTTTTTCTCCCTCGGCTTTTCGTCATAAACGCGTACGGTATTCTCCGCACTGTTTTTGACAAGGTAACCGCACAGCAGCGCTTCGTGCGGTTGCGGGATGCCGTGCACGGCGCAAAGGTAGTATTTGTGTACTTCACCTGTGCGGATTTTTTCATTCATCACCCGCAGCGCCTCGGCATTCTTTGCCGCAATGACAATGCCGCCCGTATTGCGGTCAATGCGGTTGCAAAGGGAAGGGGCAAAGGATTGTTCCGCCGCCGGGTCATACTCGCCCTTTTGATAGAGGTAGGCTTGCAGGTGCAAAAGCAGGGTATCCCCCTCACCATCCCCATCTTCGTGCACCAGCACGCCGGGGCGTTTGTGAAGCAGCAGAATGTTTTCATCCTCATAGAGCAGAGAAAGACGCGGCACTACGCGGGCGAGGTTGGGGGTCTCTTTTTCCCCCGCCACGGCGGGGAAAAATTCTTCCGGCAAAAAAAGTTGCAGCGTGTCGCCTACGGCGAGCATCTGCCCGCCTTCCGCCCGGTGGCGGTTGACCTTGATCTTCTTTTTGCGGATGGCTTTATACAGCAGGGCGGGCGGAATGTTACACAGCGCCTTGGTAAGAAACTTATCAAGGCGCTGTCCCGCATCGTTTTTTGAAATTGTCAGTTCGCGCACGGCGATTATTTGGTACCGAAGAGGCGGTCGCCCGCGTCACCGAGACCGGGAACGATATAGGCGTGGTCGTTGAGTTTTTCGTCCACCGCTGCCACAAAAATATCAACATCCGGGTGGTCAGCCTGCACCTTTTTCACACCCTCGGGGGCGGCGACCAGGCACATCAGGCGGATATCGGTGCAGCCCTTGTCCTTCAGCATCTTCAGGGCATCGGAAGCGGAGCCGCCGGTTGCCAGCATCGGGTCCACCACAATGACCAGACGGTTCTGAATGTTGGGGGGGAGCTTGCAGTAGTATTCCAC
>CAKSLR010000121.1 GCA_934467435.1 uncultured Eubacteriales bacterium
GAACAGATACCGTTTTCCTGCCGCACGGATGGCAGCAAGCAGTTCCTGCGTAAAAGGAAAGAGTTGGTTCCCGAGGTAGAGGGTGCCGTCAAGGTCAAAGAGAAACAGGCGGACGTCGCTTAGCGGAATCATGGCAGGCTCCTTTGGTCAAAGATGTTTTTATTATACCACACTTCCCCGCCTGCTGTAAAGGCTTTCCCGAAAAATCGTTGTCAGCGCCCCGCCCGTTCACGCGGGCAGGCGCACCCCGCAGATGCTGTGGTTCCGGGTGAAAAAATACACATCCCCGAACAAGTCGGAAATATTCATCTGCTCCCCGTATGCATCGGATTCCGCATGGGTCACAATCATCTCATCCTCGGCAAGTTCCCGCGTGCGGATCATAATGTCCGAAAGTTCCACGCCGTCGTCCTCATTCAGAATCTCATAATTGCTGTACTGTTTCATGGTTTTTCTCTCCTGCTTTTTTCTTTGGTGCGCTTAGTATAGCAGACGGAGTGTACCATAAATCGGACTTTGCCTGGTTTCTTATAAAAATTTTCTCCCGCCTGCGGAAATTTCGCGGGCGGGAGAAGAAGGACCCTGCGGGTCAGTCATATTCTTTTTCCGCATCTGCCACCGCTGCCAGGTGAGTGCGGAATTTCTCACGCACATCCGGCGGGGAAACAATACGCACATCCCCCCCGAATCCTGCCACAAAGGAAAAGAACAGTGGGCTGACCATGACGCGCACCGACGTGCGGAAAAATCCTTCCTTTCCGCGCAGCAGCACAATCTCCTGCCCGAAACGGTCAAGGAGCACGCCGATCAGTGTATTTTTGCACTCCAGCGTCACCAGTTGTTCTTCCCCGCCGAACATGCCGAAGGTAGCACGGGAATACGCTGCCATATCAAAGCGCTGAAACTGCTCGGTTCCTTCCCGCGCGGCGGGGAGGACTGCGAGCGAACGCATTTTATCCACGCGGTAATGCTTGATTTTTCCTGCAGTGCTGTCATAGGCGATGAGATAATAGTTTTCATCGTCCCAGGCAAGGGAGAAAGGAGACACCACCGTATTTCCCTCGTGCGCCGGTACCAGTTTCTTTTCCGTATTGTAACGGTAATAGCGGAATGCAATCTGCCGCCCCTCGGAAATGGCGCGGTGAATCTCGTCCACATTCTCATAAATTTCCGTATTCTCGGTTTTGGTACGGTTGGCAACGTACACCTGCCGCCGCAAAAGACCGCCCGCCGCATCCCCTGCGAGCGCGGCAATCTTGCGAATCAGGCGCTCACTTTTTTCGGGAGTAATGAAGCGGGATGCCTGCACCGCGTCAATCAGCAGTTTCAGTTCCGCTGCCTCAAAGGGGCGGTCGGCAAGATAATACCCGGCGGGTGGGGTGCGACGATAGGAGACGGAATAGCCAAGGTCACCGAGAACCGCAAAATCATCGTAAAGGCTCTTTCGCTCAGCGGAAATGCCTTCCGCCTCCAGTTCTTCCAGCAGTGCGCGCATGGAAATCGGGTGCGCCGCATCGGTTTTCCTTTGTAAAATGCGAAGCAGTGCGAGCAGTTTTTTCTTTTGGTTCGGTCGTTTTGCCACGGCATCAAAGGGCGGCGAACCGCCGTGCCCCAGGTCCGCGGAGGTAGGCGTACAACCCGCCGCAGACAAGAAGCACCAAGAGCGTTAGAAGATAGAGGATCCCCGTTCCCGAAATGCCGAGAATCGCCAGCGTTACCCCCAATGCCGTGATGGCGCAACCGGCAACAAAGAGAAGCAGCATCGTCAGCATCACCGCGGCACCGCTTTTGACGGCGGCGGTTTCGTTGACCCAGTCAAACTTCGGCAGCAGGGTATTCATCACAACGCCGAGCAGAGCGGAAAGTGCATTCATGGCAAGCGGCAGGAGCACCACCCCTACGAAAGCAAGGGGAGACGCCCCGGTAGCAAGCGCTGCGAACACCGCCCCCACCGTAAAGAACGGTGTGGCAAGGATCAGGTGGGCGTACACCTTGGAAAGCAGCACATCTGCCGGCGGAACGGGCATGGACTGTGCAATCCACAGATTTTTTCCTTCGAGTGATACCGAAGGTGCCGAAATAATCACCATAGCGGCAAGGAAGGAGAGCAGCACGGCTGCAATCGGCGGCAGGTAAGCGCCGAGGCTGCCGGCAGGAAGAGCAAGTTCAGCCTCTATTTCTCCGACCATCCCAAGTGTCGGTGCCCGCTGCACAAACAGGAAAACGCCGAGCACGGGGGCAAGCAGCAGACCGATTCCTTCGTTCATCATATACGCGGCACTGCTGCGGAAATGGTCAATCTCCTTGCGCACAAACGCGCGGATCGGGCTTGCCTGCTTTGCGCGTTTTTCCCGGTACACGTACTGCACCCCGCCGCGTTTTGTCGTAATCAGACGGATATAACTGCGGGAAAGGCAGACCATCACAACCACGCAGATGGCAACGATTCCGAGCAGCGACAGAACGCCGCCGGGCACATCACCATACGCCACGGCACGCCCGAGCGGCATGAACGGGGCGGAAACGGCGGCAAAGGTCGGTGCGACGGCAGAGATATTGTCCGCAATAGATTCCAGAAACGTTTCGAGTTGCGTCACGCCGAACATATACAGCGCAAAAAAGGCGACCATGACGACAAGAGACACCACGTTTTTATGTTTCATGCGGGACGAAACGAGCGAAACCAGCCACCCGATGGCAGACGAAACGGCAAGCCCGAGGAACGGAACCAGAAGGAGGAAGAAACCGAACAGAAGCACCGAACCGATCCCACGTCCTGAGAAAAGCGCATACGCGGCAAGTGCCGGAACGGCGACCACCGCCGAAAACACCACATTGATCAGCCAAAGAACCACCATGCGGCTGACGAGAATGTAAGAC
>CAKSLR010000122.1 GCA_934467435.1 uncultured Eubacteriales bacterium
CGGTCATCAAATCCCATCACAATGTCGGCGGGCTTCCTTCCGTGATTGACTTCCGCGAGATCATCGAACCGCTCCGGATGCTGTTCAAGGATGAGGTGCGTGCGGTCGGCCGCGAACTGGGACTGCCGGAATCTCTGGTCAGCCGTCAGCCTTTCCCCGGTCCCGGACTCGGCATCCGCGTGGTGGGCGAGGTCACGCCTGAGAAGGTGCACATTGTGCAGGAAGCGGACGCCATTTACCGCGAGGAGCTCCATCTGGCAGGCGCGGACAAGGATCTGGGACAGTACTTTGCCGCACTGCTGGATACCCATCTGGTCGGTGTGATGGGCGATTTCCGTACTTACGATTATACGGTGGTTCTGCGCGCCGTCAAGACCTCCGACTTCATGACGGCAGAGTCCGCACCGCTCCCCTGGAACACGCTCCAGAAGGTGATGAACCGTATTGTCAACGAAGTCCCCGGCGTGAACCGTGTCATGTACGACATCACGGATAAGCCGCCGGCAACTATTGAGCTGGAATAACGGATACAAAAATCCGCACGGGCACGCTCCCGAAAGAACGTGTTTGTGCGGATTTTTTGTTTTGCGGGGACAGGCTCCCCGCCGGTTATTCAAACTGGCTGTTGTACAGCGCGGCATATGCGCCGCCCTTGGCAAGCAACTTTGTGTGGCTGCCATGTTGCCGTGGTCCATAAAGAGGATGCAGTCCGCGTCGCGGATGGTGGAGAGGCGGTGGGCGATGACAAAGGAGGTTCTGCCCTGCATGAGAGGCGCCATTGCTTTGCCGATCTCGGCTTCGGTCCGGGTGTCCACGCCGGAGCTGGAACTGGGATTCCGGTTGTTTGACCGGAAGAACCGCGGGTTTGTACTGACTCCTGACGGCGAATACTTCTACCGAAAGAGCCTGATTCTGACCACCTGTACCGCTTATGTCGAGGTTCCCGCATTCAGCCCCCTGGCAGCGCGAAAAGAGATCACGCCGGAGGCGTTGAAAAACGTTCCGTGTATTCTGATTTCTTCCGTATCGCAGCGGGAGACCGAGCAGGAATATGATTGCCGTAGGCACGCCGACCTGGTGGTACACGATGGCGCCCGCCGTTCTGACTTTTCTGCATAGTCACGATTTTGCGGGAAAGACCGTTGTCCCCTTTATGACCAACGGCGGCTGGCAGGGGCGTGAAAGCCGACAGAAAAAGCCCTGAAGGCGCGCTGCCCTCGGGGCTTTGGAGTTTGGGGCAGAGGGCGGGGATTATTCCCGGGGACTGCCGGTATTGTTTTGACCGTCGGTATCGTTTCGGTCGCCTGTATCGTAGTTGAAATCCTCCGATGCAAACGTGTCGTTCTGCGCGGCGTCTGCCGATGCCGTCGGTGCGGCTTCCGGCTGTGCGTTTGCCGTCTTTTTGGTGCGGCGCAGGGCTGCGCGGATGGGGGAAATGCAACCCAGGGCGCAAAGCGCGATGCCGAATGCCAGGTTCAGAAGGTAGCTTCTTGCGATCTTCGGATCGGAAAGGAAGAGGTAAGCGTTGCGCACAGCGTCACCAAAGGAAATGGCGCTGTCCACCTCGCCGGCTTCGTACCACTCCGGGTATGCCTGGTACACATCCAGCGACAGGCACAGATACCATGCAATGGAGATGACCAGGACGGACATGACCACCGAAATGATGATGCCGAATCTGCTCTCTTTTTTTGCAAACAGTTCATATCCCTTCATTGCACACACCACGGCAATCAGTCCGCTGATTGCGGCGACATAGCCGACCTGCCAAAGGACAAAATAGATGGCTCCGCCTGCAAGCGCAAAAAGGAATGCGCCGACGCTGCCTGCAACCCGGTTTTCCTCGACGGTTTGATCCGCCGTTTTCTCATGTGTTACCATACTCATAAAACAACCTCTCCAATGAAATGTAATGTTGATCCCAAAGCGCGGGGAATCCGGATGGGCGCCGGGTTGCCGCGGCAACGCGCACGCCGACAGGCGATTTTGCCCACACGGTTCGGGGTAGGGACAGTATAACATAAAGCCGCGGCAATTGCAAGTACTCTCACGCAAAAACGAAAAAAAAATGAAATTTGTCCGGAACCGCTTCTTTGGGC
>CAKSLR010000123.1 GCA_934467435.1 uncultured Eubacteriales bacterium
GGGCGCCGCTTCTTATATGCGGTCAATATTGATCATGGTGCGGCACTTCTTTTGGAGGTGCTGCACCCCGTCGTGAATGGCACCGCGTATGGCTTCATCCGACATCGGGCATTCGTACGGCACCGAGACATCAAACGCCATCCGGCAGCCGGCATCGGTGTGCATCAGGTGAAAATCGTGCAGGCAAAACCGCGCATCCACCCCCGCCACCACACGCCGCACACTCTCCTGCAGCGCGTCCAGTTCCGCATCCCCCACGGGAACCGGATCGGCATGGATGGTGCAAAGAATGCAAAGTTCCTTATGCAGACGCCGTTCGATGGTATCCAGTTCTTCATGAACGTCGTACATACTGCGGGAACCGTCCACCTCTGCATGGAACGATGCCAGCGTGTGCCCGGGACCGTAACTGTGCACAAGCAGGTCATGCACGCCGAGCACACCGGGGTATTCCGCCACGACACGACGAATGGCATCCACCGTCGCCTCAACCGGTTTTTCCCCAAGGATAGAATCCTTCGTCTCCCGCAGGATTTTGATTCCCTCATAGAAAATAAAGAAGGAAACGAACATTCCGAAATAGGCATCCAAGAACCCCCAGCCGAACCGGGCGTTCAGCAGGGTGGAAAGCAGCACGGCAAAGGTGGATATACAGTCAGAGAGGCTGTCTGCCGTGGTAGCCCGCATCACGGGGGAATCCATCTGCCGCCCGATCCGGTGGCCGAGAATCGCCATACCGCATTTGACAAGAATGGAAACCGCCAGCACGATCACCGAAGGAAGGAAATATCGGTCGTCCGATTCCGCCGGGGTCATGATTTTTTCCACCGAAGAACGGAACAAATCCGCCCCCACCAGCAAAATAAGGAAGGATACGATCATGGACGCCACATATTCAATGCGGGCATGACCGAAGGGATGCTCCCGATCCGCCGGTTTTGCCGCCACGCGGAAACTGACAAGCGACACAAACGAAGACGCGGCATCCGAAAGGTTGTTGACGCCGTCTGCCGTAATGGCAATGGAACCAACCAGCGTGCCGAAAAGCAATTTGAAGCCGGAAAGCAGAATGTTCAGCAGGATGCAGACCACGCTGACCACCGTACCGCAGCGCAAACGCACGGCAGAAGGCACTTCCTTCCCCTCTCTCCGTGCAACCGGGTGAAAAAATCGACCTGCCATCAGCGCCGCCCCCGTCAAGAAAGAAGAAAGGTGCGGTTCCGTGCGCGGCGGAACCCGCGCAGGCGACATTGGCAGTTGCCGCGGGCAATGATCGCCTTCAGTTCCGCATGCAGCGCAGGGTCGCCGTCCGACAGGCTGCGGACAAAGTGCGCAATATTGTGGTCAATATCAATCTCATCGGTTCCGCGGCTTCCGCCGAGCACCTCTTTTCCCTGCGACAGAATTGTAAAAATCATCGTTTCATCGGCAAGCAGGGCGTCGATCATTTCAATCAGTTCGCCGAAATCGTCCGAAAAATCCTCATGCATATCCGCAAAATGCAGCGTCAGCGTCTCTCCTTCACTCACCACGCAAATCGCTCCCTCCTCCCATTCGGGATTCAGAATGGTAAAAGAAAACCCGTCTTCCTTCGCGTCAAACGCCACGCGGCGATCCGCATAAGTGGTGAGCAACAGCTCCGCATACGGTAATTTCATAGTTTCTCCTTTCATGCCCGGGGGTCGGTGTAGGTCACGCGCCCGGCGGCGTCCAGTTCTTTGATCATCCCGTCAATGAATTTGTCACGCAGGAACTGGTCATAAATTTCGCTTTCCTCAATGCCGTCAAACACACTGCTGCCATAAAGACCGATGTATTTTTCTTTTGCCGCCGCGATCTCTTCTTCGCTGAGCGAGATGCCCTCCCGCTGCACGATGTAGTAAAAGATCATTTCTTTTTTCACGGCATCCACGGCATCCTTCTTCATTTCCGTCATGTAGGTATCCGTACGGTAACCGAGGTAACGAATGACCGTTTCCCGGCTCGGCGCAGCATCCCCGAAGCGTGCCTGATAATAGGCAGGGTAGCGGTTATAAAGGTCGTTGAGTTGCCCGAAATATTCGTCGATACAAGAAGCTTCAGTGACCGCTC
>CAKSLR010000124.1 GCA_934467435.1 uncultured Eubacteriales bacterium
CCGGGTAAGCCCGGTTCCCCTGCCGCCCACAGGCAAAAAGAGAGGGGAACTCATGAAAATCACCTATGGCATCCTCGGCGGCGGTTGGCGCGCCGAGTTCTATCTGCGGATCGCCGCCGCCCTGCCGCAGCGGTTTGCGGTGAGCGGCATTTATGTGCGGAACGATGTCCGTGCGGCAGAACTGGATGCGCGGGGATATGGGGCGTTGATCTGCCGCTCGCGGGAGGCGTTGCTTGCCCGCCCGGCGGATTTTATCGTTTGCTGCGTCCGGGCGGCGGAAATGCTTTCGGTGGCGGCGGAACTCTGCCGGGCGGGGTATGCCGTCCTTTGTGAAACGCCGGCGGCAACGACCGGTGAACAACTGGAGCAGGAGGCGGACATTCTGCCGCCTGCGGCAAAGATCGCCTTTGCGGAGCAGTTTCTGCGCCAGCCCTACTTTGCCGCCCTTTCCCGTATTGTGGCGCTCGGGCTCCTTGGAAATGTGCATTATCTGCGCCTTTCGGCTGCCCACGATTATCATGGGGTCAGCCTGGCGCGGGGGTTGCTCGGCACGGGAACGGAAATGCCACGGGTCATCCGCTCCTTCTCTCTTACAGACCCCGTGTGGCGGACGCGCGGACGCCCCGGGCAGGTGGAAGGGCATTTTGTGACCGCCGGAGAGCGGGTGACACTTCTTTCGTTTGCCGGGAAAACGGCACTCCTCGATTTTTCGGGGGAACAGTATTTTTCACCCATCCGCACAGGGGAGGTGCTGCTTCGCGGCGAGCGCGGTGAGGTGCACGGCAATACGCTCCGTTATCTGGTAGGGGATCGGGCGGTCACTCTCCCGCTGACCCGTACCGATTACGGAAAATATACCAATCTGGACGGGTATGCGCTTGCCGCAATCACGGCGGGGGAGTATCTTCTTTATGAAAATCCTTTTCCCGGGGCGCGCCTTTCGGATGAAGAGATCGCCATTGCCGATACCCTTGCCCGCATGGGGGATTATGTGGCGGGGAAGGATACAACGGTTTATACGGTTGCATCGGCACGGCTGGATTGCCGCCTGGCATGGGCAGCCGCCGAGAGTGCCGAATCGCTTGCGTAACGTTCCGAAACGAAAAAACTCCCACCCTTTGCGGGGTGGGAGCCTTTTTATTCTACCGTTACGGATTTAGCCAGGTTCCGCGGACGGTCAATGTCGCAATTTCGAAGTTTTGCAGTCTCATAGGCAAGAAGTTGCATGGCAACCAGGGCGGCAAACACGGCGGCAGCCCCCTTTTCTTTCAGTACCAGTGCACGGCATCCCTCTGCAAAGCAGGGGGCGGTTTCTTCCGTGCAAAGCAGAAGAACCTGTGCCCCGCGGCTGCTCACCTCCCGTACGTTGCCCGCCGTCTTTTCGGCAAGAGCGGGGTCGGTAGAAAGCGCAATGACCGGCGTGCCTTCCTCAATGAGAGAAATGGTGCCGTGCTTTAATTCCCCTGCTGCGTACGCCTCGCTGTGCAGGTAACTGATCTCTTTTAATTTGAGCGAGCCTTCGGTTGCCAGGGCAAAATCATACCCGCGCCCGATATAAAAGAGGTGGCTCGCGCCAAAAAGAGTGGCTGCCAATGCGCGAATCTCCCCATCCCGTGCCATGGTGCGCGCCATGGCGGCGGGAACTTCCTCCGTCAGGTGTGCAAGTGCCGCGCGGGTCGCGTCCGCACCCTGTCGCCGGCGGCGGTGCGAAAGATACAACGCAAGATGAAAAAGCAGAGCCGCCTGGGTGGAGTAGCCTTTGGTCGTGGCAACGGCAACTTCGGGACCCGCATGGGTGTAGAGTACCCGATCCGCCTCCCGTGCAATGGAGGTGTTCGGCGCGTTGACGATGGCGAGCGTGGGAATCCCGTTTGCCTTTGCCGCGCGCAGGGCAGCAAGGGTATCTGCCGTCTCTCCCGATTGGGAAATCAGCAGCAGAAGGGTGCCCTCTTCGGGGGGCGGCATGTGATAGCGGTATTCCGAGGCAACAAAAACCTGCACCGGCAGCGCGGCTCGCGTTTCGATCTCGCGGGCGCCGAGCATCCCTGCGTGCATGGCGGAACCG
>CAKSLR010000125.1 GCA_934467435.1 uncultured Eubacteriales bacterium
TCGGGCAGGCAGCATTCGCGGCGGCGGCGATCCTATGTGTGATCGCCGTAGTCGCGGTTTTTGCGTTTCTGTTCGTCAACAGTTTGCCCGCATTTCAGAAAATCGGTGTCTTTTCCTTCCTGTTCGGCGAGGAGTGGTGGCCAGACCGCATGGACACCTACCCCGACCCCCTCTCCGGCACCTACGGCATTTTCACCATGATCGTATCCACTGCCGCTGCCACGGCGGGGGCGCTGCTGTTCGGCGGTACGATTGGTTACTTTACCGCCGTGTTTCTTGCCTTCTATTGCCCGCGGCGGCTGCGCCGTCCGCTTGGCATGATGATTAACCTGCTCTCGGGCATTCCCTCGGTGGTTTACGGCTTTTTCGGCATTGTGTTTCTTCTGCCCCGTCTTTCCGCCATTGCGCCGAACAACGGCAGCGGGCTGCTTGCCGTTTCGCTGATTCTCGGTATGATGATTCTGCCGACGGTCGTTTCACTTGCCCGCACGGGGCTGGAAGCGGTGCCGCGCGCCTACTACGAAGGTTCGATTGCCATGGGCGCCACGCACAGTGAAACGGTTTTCTCGGTTATGTCGCCCGCGGCGCGGTCGGGGATTCTTGCCGCCCTGGTGCTTGGCATCGGACGGGCGCTTGGGGAAACCATGGCTGTGATGATGGTAGCAGGGAATGCCGCCACCTACCCGAACGGGCTTTTCTCCTCTTTCCGTGTGCTGACCGCGAACATCGCCATGGAGATGGGGTATGCCGGGGAAGTGCAGGAAGGCGCACTCGTTGCCACGGGTGTGGTGCTGCTTTTCTTCATTCTGCTCGTCAACCTTCTCTTTTCCGCCCTCTCGCCGCGCGTGGTGCGGCGCATCTGCCGCAAAGAGGCAAAAGAGAAAAAAGGTGCGGAACGGCGCGCCCGCCTACGGCGGGCGGTGCGGGATTGCATCGGAGCCCTCCTCCACCGCATTCACGCCGTGCGCATCGGTGCGGGCTGTTCCCTTCTTGCGGGGATTCTTGCCTGTGCCGCCCTGTTGCTGCTGGTCGGATTTATTCTTGCCATGGGGCTACCCTACCTGGTCAGCCACCCCTCCCTGATCTGGGGCGAGTACGAGTTCGGCAGCCAGAACATTACGGTGCTGCCCGCCATTCTCACCACCCTGTGGGCGGTGCTGCTCAGCGTGCTGATTGCCGTACCGCTTGGCATCATGACGGCGATCTTTTTGCATGAATACGCCAAAAAAGGGCACCCGCTGGTGCGGGCAATCCGCACCGCCATCGACATTCTTGCCGGGGTTCCCTCGATTGTTTACGGCTTGTTCGGCATGATGACCTTTGTCCGGCTGACGGGCGGTTCCAGCAATATTCTGGCGGGGTCAATGACGGTCAGCCTGCTGCTGCTTCCCACCGTTATCCGCTCTACCGAAGAAAGTCTGCGGTCGGTGGAGGACAGCCTGCGGGAGGGCAGCCTTGCCCTCGGCGCGGGGAAACTGCGCACCATCTTCCGCGTGGTGTTACCTGCCGCGTTGCCGGGTATTCTCTCGGCAGTCATGCTGAGCATGGGACGGGTGGTGAGTGAATCTGCCCCCTTCCTCTACACCATGGGCTCGGTCATCTCGGCGCCCCCGCAAAGTCCGATGGACAGCGGCGCCACGCTCGCGGTGGCACTTTACAAACTCTCGGGCGAGGGGTGGTATATGAACGAAGCTTACGGCACCGCGGTCATTTTGATCTTCTTTGTTCTGGGGCTTTATGTGCTTGCCGACCTGTGCGGCAGCCGCCTGGAACGCAAATGGAAAGGAAACGCATAAATGAAAGAAAAGAAAAATCCGCCTGCACCCGGCCTCGGGCAGAACATTTCGGTCACGGGGGCTGATTTGTATTACGGCGCGTTTCACGCCTTAAAAAACATTTCCATAGAAATTCCCGCACGGCAGATTACCGCCTTCATCGGTCCTTCCGGCTGCGGGAAGTCCACCTTCCTCAAGTGTTTCAACCGTATGAACGACCTGGTGGACG
>CAKSLR010000126.1 GCA_934467435.1 uncultured Eubacteriales bacterium
CGGTCGGGTCGGTCAGCAGCCAGCGGCCGAGAATGACCTTCTGCTGGTTGCCGCCAGAAAGCGAGCGGATTTTGGTCTCCTGGTTCGGTGTTTTTACCGACATGGCATCAATGCACCAGGCGGTATTTTCCCGCAGTTTCCTGTCGCTGAGGAAAGGACCGACCCGGCACTTATCCAGGCTGGAGATGGTCGCGTTTTCCCGGATGTTCAGAATTCCGAAAATGCCGGTCGCGCGACGTTCCTCCGTCAGCAGGGCAAAGCCGTTGCGGATGGATTCCCGCGGCGAACGGTTGGCGATGGGTTTGCCGTTCAGCAGAATGGTGCCGCTCTTGCGCGTGGCGTTGCCGAACAGGTTTTCTAAAAGCGCCGAGCGCCCCGAACCGTCCAGCCCCGCAATACCGAGAATCTCGCCCCGGTGAGCGCAGAAGGAAACATCCCGCAAGGGGGAATACTGGGCGCACAGATCCCGAACCTCCAGCAGCACATCCCCGATCTGATTGGTTTTCGGCGGATACAGATTGGTCAGTTCCCGCCCTACCATCAGCCGGATGATTTCATCGGTTGTCAGGTCGGCGGCATCGCGCGTGGCAATCCATCTGCCGTCCCGCATGATGGTGACCTCATCCGAGATCTCCAGGATTTCTTTCATTTTATGTGAGATGTAAATAATGCCGCACCCCTGATCCCGCAGCATCCGGATGATGCGGAAAAGGTGTTCGACTTCCTCTTCTGTCAGAGAAGAGGTCGGTTCATCGAACACAATGATCTTGGAATGGTAGGAAACGGCTTTCGCAATCTCTACCATCTGCCGTTGCGAAACGGTCATCTTCGACATGATCGTGCGTGGGTCCACATGAATCTCAAGCTGGTCAAAAATGGCTTTGGTCGCTTCGTACATTTTCTTCTCGCTGGTCAGGGGAATGCCCTTTGCCACGGTCGGAAATCTGCCGAGCCACATGTTGTCCATCACGTTGCGTTTCAGCGCCTGGTTCAGTTCCTGGTGCACCATGGCAACACCGTTTTCCAGTGCTTCTTTCGAATTTTTGAAGTGAATTTCGCGCCCGTCCAGCGTCACGGTACCGCCGTCTTTGCTGTAAACGCCGAAAAGACATTTCATCAGGGTGGATTTTCCCGCACCGTTTTCCCCCATCAGGGCATGAACGGTGCCCGCCCTGACCGTCAGGCGCGCTTTGTCCAGCGCGCGGACACCGGGGAACGCCTTGTCAATATCCACCATTTGCAAAAGGACTTTCTTTTCTTCTTTGGTCTTTGCCGCGGTAGCGGTGGTTCCTTCTTTTGTCACCGAAGGCTTCCTCCTTTCCCGGTCGTGCCGGGGGATGTGCGTATGGCGGCGGCTTGCCGCCGCCATACGCGGGTCGGGATGTTATCCGTTTTCTTTTTCTTCACCGGTGTAGGTGCCGTAGGGGATGTTGACTCTCCAGTTGCCGATTACATTTTCGCTCGTCACTCCCTCAAAGGTGGATTTACCGCCAAGGAAGTTCGTTGTAATGGTGTGAATGGCATTTGCCATTCCTTCGGCATCCTGTTTGATGGTGCCGGTCATATTGCCGTTCTGAATGGCATCGCGCGCCGCATCGGTTGCATCGACACCGAATACGGGAATGACCTTCTTTCCAGCGGTGTTGTAACCGGCGGTCTGCAGGGCGGCAATGGCGCCCAGTGCCATTTCATCGTTATTGGCAATCACCAGTTCCACCATGTTTCCGTTCGCTTCACTGTACTGCGAGAGGATGGTGTTCATGTAGTCGGTGGCGGCGGCAGAGGACCACTGCCCCGTCAGGTCGGCAAGATACTTTTGCTTATTGGCGGCATCGTAGAAGGAAAGCTCGGGTTTGCCGGCAGCGGTCAGC
>CAKSLR010000127.1 GCA_934467435.1 uncultured Eubacteriales bacterium
TCGGAAAAGGTCACGAAACCTATGAGTTGCGGGAAGGCAAGCGATACGTTTTTGATGAAAAGCGTATCGTAGAAGAAGCCCTCCTGCAACGTAAAAAAGAAAAGGAGTTCCATGAGAATTTGTCTTGACCATGCCTACACCGCAAAAGAACTCGCCGCAATTTGCGGCGGTAAGTGCACGGAATCGGAAATCTCCGTCCGCTACCTGACCACAGACAGCAGGGAGATTAAAGCGGGAGATTTGTTTTTTGCCCTGCACGGCAATCGCGACGGAAATCACTTTTTAGCGGATGCCGCCGCACGTGGGGCGGCACTCGCACTCTGCGAAAGGCGGGAAGCACCACTCCCTGCTGTTACCGTTCCCAATACCGAACGTGCACTCACCGCCCTTGCCAGTCATGTACGTGAGCAGATCGATCCCACCGTCATTGCCGTTACCGGAAGTACGGGAAAAACCACAACAAAAAACATGATTGCCTCTGTCCTCGAGACCCGCTTTACCACCCATAAGACCCCGGGAAATTATAACAACCTGCTCGGCGTATGTCTGACCCTTCTTTCCATGCCGCGCGAGACGGAAATTCTGGTTCTGGAACTCGGAATGAACCACGCCGGCGAAATCCAGGAGTTATCCTGTCTTGTGCGCCCGGATATCGCAGTGATCACCAACATTGGTACCGCTCATATCGGAAATCTCGGATCCCGCGAAAACATCGCCGCCGCCAAACTGGAAATCCTTCAGGGGTGCGCACCGGACGCTCTGTTTTTGCGCCCATGCGGGGAACCTCTCCTGCACGTTCCGAAAGACCGTGCCATCACAGAAATGGAGATCGGAAAAGAAAAAACGTGTGTCTGCCATTTTGAAAATCTGTTTTTACGGCGCGCGGAAACGGTTGCCGATTATTTTTTTGATACCCGTTACTTCCCCGCCCTGTATGTGGCAGGTGTAGGAGAACACATAGCCATGTGCGGCGCGTTTGCCCTCGCTGTCGGTTGCATTTTGGGAATTAACGAAGAGGGCATCCGAAAGGGACTCCGCGCGACCGGGACGGAGAAAATGCGGCAAGAGATTTTAACCCGCCATGGCATTACCGTGATTCTCGACTGCTATAACGCCTCACCGGAATCGGTACGCGCAGCACTTCACACCCTACAGGAGATGGATACCGCCTCATCTCACCGAAAATGTGCGTTGCTCGGAGATATGCTGGAACTCGGAGATCAGACGCGAAAACTGCACGAGGCGGCGGGAGAAGCGTGCGTGGCGGCGGGCGTTACGCAGTTATTTACCTTTGGCGCCGCAGCGGAAAATATTGCTGCAGGAGCAGAACGTTGCGGGATGAAAAAAGAGGCCATTCACCACAATCCCAATCCCGCCGCGCCGGAAATCAGCGCCGGGCAACTTTCCGAATACTTGCAACCCGGGGACATCCTGCTGATCAAAGCATCCCGCGCCCTTGCGGCGGAGCGGATCCTGATGTATTGGGCGGACGGTCACGCCGCCGGAGAGGAGTGATACTATCATGGAGACACCGGCGCTTTTCCTCCTTACCTTTCTCTTTACCTTCCTCCTTTGTGCCGGAATCACTGCCATTCTGATTCCCCGTTTAAGCGCCATGAAAATGGGGCAAAAGATTCTGGAAGTCGGTCCTGTCTGGCATGCGGCAAAAGAAGGAACCCCCACCATGGGGGGACTTGCGTTTCTTCTGACGGCTCTGCTTTTCGGAATTCCCGCCTATGCTATTCTCGAAAAAGCGCTTCCGCCGTCCGATATCTACCCTTTTATTCTGACCTGGCTCTGTTTATTCTGATCCTTCTTCTTTCCGCCATCGGTTCCGCCATGATC
>CAKSLR010000128.1 GCA_934467435.1 uncultured Eubacteriales bacterium
ATATCAGGCGAAGCACAGGCAGGACACGCGCAGCGCGCCCCGCTGTGGGGAAAAGCCTCTCCTCCGCATTGGCCGGGCGCAACGCCGTAGTGGTGTCGTCATAGCGGCAAATGGCGGCATACTCCTCCTCGCTGACCGTATAGGGAACCAGCCGGTAGAATCTGCCGGTTTTATATTCTTCGAGCGGATAGTCCTCGGAATAAACCGTGGAAGGATTATATTCCTTCTCGCACATGCCGAGGCGAATGAGGCGCTCATCCCGCTCACGGCGGCGTTTTTCCTCTTCCGCCGCGACAGATTCCCCATAAGCTTCCTTCCACTCTGCCTGTTTCTTTTTTATAAATTCTTCTACAAACGGTTGCATAGAACCTCCTTTACCGTACCAAAAGGAACGCAAGCAGTATCACCTGCCACACAAGCCCGAGCAGGTTCACCACATAAAAATAACGGTGTTTTGTCTTGTGGCGGAACAGTTGCATGGCAAGCAGGGCGCCGCACGCACCGCCAAAAAAACCAAGCGAAAGCAATACCTTTTCCGGCACACGCCGCGTGTGGCGGATTGCTTGCCGCTTATCCAGCCCGTAGAACACAAAAGCGACGAGCGAAAGAATACCGATATACATCAAAAATACCAAGGCAAGAGTCAACGCAGCACCTCCTTTTTTCTCTATCATACCGCAAAAAGCGTTCGGTGTCAACCTTTTTCTTTCCCGAAAAAGAGGTTGCCCACCGTGCCGAGCGGCACGGTGGGCAACCGGAGGGTTATGACTGCCCCGCATCGGGGTGATAAGTCGGAACCAGGTGTGCCACCCGTTCCTTCATATCGCGCGTTTCCGCATACGCAGCGGCATAAAGTTCATCCAGCGCGGTAAAAAAGGCGTCATCGTCAAACTCAATCGGTTTTGCAATACTGATCATGCCGTTTGGCGTGGTGCGCAGCCCTTCTTCCGCCATCAGCCTCTCTTCATACAGTTTTTCGCCCGGACGCAACCCGGTGCAACGGATTTCAATGTCCACCCCCGGCTCCAGCCCGCTGAGGCGGATCAGGTTGGTGGCAAGATCATAAATCCGAACCGGTTCCCCCATATCCAGCACAAAGATCTCGCCGCCCTTCGCGTATGCCCCCGCCTGCAAGACAAGCGACACCGCTTCGGGGATGGTCATGAAATACCGGATGATATCTTTGTGGGTAACCGTAACCGGTCCGCCCTCCGCAATCTGCCGTTTGAAAAGCGGGATAACCGAACCGTTGGATCCCAGCACATTGCCAAAGCGCACCGCAACAAACTCGGTCTTCGAGCGGCGGGAAAATGCCTGAATAATCATCTCGCACAGGCGCTTGCTGGCACCCATGATGTTGGTGGGGTTGACCGCCTTATCGGTACTGATCTGCACAAAGCGGCGCACGCCGTAGCAGTCCGCCATCCGTGCCACATTCAGGGTGCCGAACACATTGTTCTTGATCGCCTCGTTCGGGCTTGTCTCCATGAGCGGCACATGCTTATGCGCCGCCGCGTTAAAGACGACCTGCGGGCGGTAGG